>NZ_BDHD01000020.1:0-25289 GCF_054786075.1 Treponema sp. R6D11
TCTCAAGCGAATCTACAGTCTGGTCTCTGATTTTTTCGGAAGTAGGCACTACGCCCCACGCAAGCACTCCGCCCTTCTCAAGATGTTTTTTTACGCTGTCGGCATAAATTGCGATTGTATCGCCGTATTCAAAAGCGTCAAAGTTTACGATGTCTACACCTGCGTCTATAAGTATGCTCCATTCGGTATTTCCGCAACAGTGAATACCGGCGATGCCTCCTTCGGCGCGAACTGCTTCAATCGCTTCGGATAAAATGCTTACCACGTCTTCACGTTTAACGGAGACATAAGTTGAGCTTCCAAACGCCGATAAAATCGGTTCGTCTAAAAAGCAAATAATATTTTCCGCGAAAGGTTTAACCTGCTGAATCTGCCAGCGGCTTTTCATGGCGATTGATTTTACAATTACATCGCGAAATTCTTCGTTGTAGTACATGGCGCGTTTATTTTCATCTACGATAGAAAGCGCGAAAGTTATCGGTCCTGTTGTCTGCACTTTAAGCCACGGCATTTTGGAGCCTTTTTCTTTTAAAGTTTTTAAAAGAGCGTAAAAGCCTTTGGAATATTTTTCGCTGATTGCCATTTTAGAAAAATCTTTCGTGCCGCCGTCTGTGGCTGACATATAAGTTTCATAAAACTCCGCAAATTTTTCCGAATAATCTTCGTCTGTTTTAAAATACAATCTGTTTTTTTCGGTATCAACTACTGCGCATGGCATATTTTCCGAATACTGCACTTCCATTTGCTCTAACAGCCCAAGACGCGGAAGCTGAGGCCAAATCGGCGCATCCATGGATTTTAACGAAACGCCAACCGCGTAGGTGGGATCCTCAAAAGGCATTGAGCCGATGGCGGTAGAAAGAAATTTGGTTTTCATCATAATAAATTCTCCTTATAATTATTTATTCAACGCTTCTTTAATAGCTTTAATGTGAGCCGGCGTAGTTCCGCAACAACCGCCGATAATGTTCGCTCCTGCGGCGACAAGTTTGGGCGCAATCGCAGCCATATCTTCGGGAGTTTCGGGGAACACAGTCTGCCCATTTACATTTTTGGGAAGCCCCGCATTGGCGTGAACAAGAATGGGAATAGTTTTATTTACCGATCTCATCTTACTTACGATTTCGATCATTCTCTCAATACCGTTACCGCAGTTCGCGCCGACAATATCCGCACCTGCGGCGATAACCGCATTCATCGCTGAAACTGGATCCGCCCCCATCATCGTTTTGTAATCGCCTTGTACTGTTTTTTCAAAAGTGAACGTACAGATAATTTCCAATTTTGTATTTTCCTTAACAGCCTTAACAGCCTGACAAGCTTCCTGTATATCGCTCATTGTTTCGATACATGCCGCGTCCGCTCCGCCTTTTTCAAAAGCGACAGCTTGCGTTTTAAACGCCTCGTAAAGTTCCTCTTCCGTTACTTCTTCCGTAACCAGCATTTTCCCGGTGGGACCGATAGACGCTATTACCCAATGGTTATCCCCAGCCGCCTGGCGGGAAATTTTCGCCGCGGCTTCATTTATTTCCGCCGCCCTGCCGTCAAGTTTAAAGTGAGCCAATTTAAAACTGCTTCCGCCAAAACTATCCGTTTCGATCATATCCGCGCCAGCGTCAATATAATTTTTTGCCACATCCAAAACATCGGCTGGTCTGTCGATACACCACAACTCAGGACATTCGCCGGGTTTTAAGCCTTTTTTGTGCAAAAAAGTCCCCCAAGCTCCGTCAGAAATTAATACTTTTCCCGCTTTAAGCGCTTCCGTTATTTTTTGTCTTGCCATATTTTTCTCCTTTAAATTATCTCGTATGAGGATTTATCATTTTATCCTATAATTCGAGAAAAAACAATAATAATAAAAGCGAAAGTTACCGCTGTACCCGCCCAGATGCGTTGCCAGACGCCAGTTTTTTAACTTCTTCGGCAGAAACAAGGTTAATATCGCCCTCTATTGTGTGTTTTAAGCAGCTTGCCGCTACTGCAAATTCCAACCCTTCATCGGGGGGCATACCTTGAAGGTTAGCGTAAATTAGCCCCGCCCCGAAGCTGTCGCCGCCGCCTACCCTGTCCACGATATGAACCGCGTATTTTTTGGAAAAATAAAAATCTTTGCCGGTGCAGAGCATCGCGCCCCAGTTGTTGTCGTTAGCTGAAATTGATTCCCTCAACGTAATTGCCGTTTGTTTAAAATTAAATTTTTTAATAAGCGCGGCGGCAACTTCCTTGTAACCGTCATGACTGATTTTTCCGGTTGTTACGTCGCTTCCAGAGGCTTTAATGCCAAAAACATCGGCGGCGTCTTCTTCGTTCGCAATGCAAATATCAACATTCTCCATAAGTTTGCTCATAACATCACGGGCTTTTTCGCGCGTCCAAAGATTGGCGCGGTAATTTATGTCGCAAGAAACCGTAATGCCCTTTGACCGCGCCGCTTTTACCGCCGCCATGCAAATTAATGCCATGTTGTCAGAAAGTGCGGGAGTTATCCCTGTAAAGTGAAACCAATTGGCATCTTTAAAAATTTTATCCCAATCAAAATCTGACTCCGTTGCCGTAGCAATCGCGGAATACGCTCGATCATAAATCACTTTAGACGGTCGCTGTGACGCTCCCTTTTCAAGAAAATAAATTCCAACTCTGTCACCGCCCCGGACTATCAAGGAAGTGTCTACTCCGAATCCCCTAAGTCTGTTAACCGCACCCTGCCCTATTTCGTGCTTGGGAAGTTTTGTTACAAATGCCGCATCAATTCCAAAACCGGCTAAAGAAACAGCGACATTCGCCTCGCCGCCGCCGTAAGTCGCGCCGTAAGAATTCGCCTGAACAAAACGATAATAACCCTCAGGCGCAAGCCGTAACATAATTTCACCAAAAGTAATAACCTTCATAAAAACTCCTGTCTATTTATAATATATTATTTTTTACATAAAGGCAAAGTATCTGCCATTAAAACGGCGCTTATCTCCCGTTGAATAACTTATCTTCTATAATGTATACTTGCGATATGAGAAGTTATGATCCAAAGAAAATCAGAGGGCTTGCGATAGACCTTGACGGAACCACATTACTGCCCGAAGGTGTCTTGGGAGACAGAACAAGGGATTGTATCAGAAAACTTATTTCCAAAGGAATGCATATAATAATCGCGACAGGCAGGGCGATTGAAGCGTCGGAAAAATACAGAAGCGCGCTTGGCGCGGAAGGACCGATGGTTTTTTTTAACGGCGCGGAAGTCGCGGACGTTCCTTCCGGCAAAGTATTATTCACAAATTTAATAAGCCTTGATGTTGTCGATTTTGGAGCGGATTTAGCCCGCGAGCTTGGGATACATTACCAAGTTTATCTGCCTGCGGGAATTTCACCCGATACAGGCAAACAAGACCCAAACCAAAAATGGGAAGCTCTGTTAATAGAAAGATACGGACCCGAAGCGGAGATGTATTACAAGCACACGGGAGTTAAAGCCGTTATAAAAGATTTAAAAAAAATTGCCACACTGCCGCTTGAAGGCTGTATCAAGGGAATGTTTATCGCCGATCCTTCTTTGCACGATAAAGTGCGGCAAGAATTTAAAGAGCGTTTCGGCAACAAAATAGATATAGTGCGAAGTTACCCGACATTTTTGGAAGTTATAAATAACGGCGTTTCCAAGGGCGAAGGTTTAAGAATAGCGATGGAACACAGGGGGCTAAAACCCGAAGAAGTAATCGCCTTTGGAGATGAAGAAAACGACGTGCCGATGTTCCCGATAGCGGGTTTTTCCGCCGCCCCCGAAAACGCAAGAGAAAAAATCCGCAAAGCGGCGGACTTTGTTTACGCTCCCAACACCGAGGAAGGACTGGCGGTTTATTTGGAAAAGATTTTTTTGTAGAAAGCAACTATAAAAATATTGACTAAATTGCCCTACTTTCTCATTCGCTCTTTCATTTTTTCCAATCTATTCAACGCTTCATAAAGAGTATCGTTCTTTTTTGCAAAATGAAAACGTATCAGCGTATTTACGTCTTCTCGGAAAAAACTGGAACCGGGAACCGCTCCTACGCCGACTTTTTCAGCTAACTTTTCGCAAAAATCTAAATCGCTTTTATAGCCGTATTCGGAAATATCAAGCATTACATAGTATGCACCTTCGGGGTTTGTGTGCTGTATGCCAAGATCGTCTAACCCTTTCAGGAAAAGTTGCCGCCTCTCGGTATATTCACCTAACAGTTTTTCGTAGTATGCGGCAGGGAAACGCAATCCCACAACCGCCGCTTCTTGCAGAGGAGCCGCAGCTCCCACTGTCAAAAAGTCGTGTACTTTTTTTGCCACTTCAATAATTTCTTCCGTAGCAATGATATATCCCAACCGCCAACCTGTAATCGAATAAGTTTTAGAAAGTGAACTGCAAGAAATTGTCCGCTCAAACATATCGGGCAGGGACGCAATGTAAGTATGGGTATGTGGAGCGTAAACGATATGCTCATACACTTCATCGGTAATGATATATGCGTCATATTTTTTCGCAAGATCGGCGATTACTGTTAATTCGTCTTTGGTAAAAACTTTGCCGCAAGGGTTGGAAGGATTGCAAAGTATCAATGCTTTGGGGCGTTGCTTAAAAGCGGCTTCCAATTCATTTGCGTCAAAGTTGAACAAAGGCGGATGCAGAGGCACATAGATCGGCTCCGCCCCCGACAGAATCGTGTCCGCTCCGTAGTTTTCATAAAACGGCGAAAAAACAATCACCTTGTCGCCGGGGTTTGCGACAGTCATCATCGCCGCCATCATCGCTTCGGTACTGCCGCAAGTTACAACGATTTCACGCTGAGGGTCAATTTGCCTGCCAATCAATTTTGACTGTTTATCGGAAAGAGCCTCACGGAAATTTTGAGCGCCCCATGTAATGGAATATTGATGCGGTCCCGTATGCGCAATTTCAGCGAGTCTGTCCAAAATTTCCTTTGGAGGGTCAAAATCGGGGAAACCCTGCGAAAGGTTGACCGCCCCATGCTTGAGCGAAATACGGGTCATTCTGCGAATAACCGAATCGGTAAAACCAGCCGTCCTGTCTGATAATTTATGCATAGTGAAAAAACTATAACGGCAATAGCAAAAAACAGCAAGAGTGAGTCCGTAAACCACTAGACATAAGTCGATAAATTCGTTATAAATTAGTTATGATATTTCCATTAAAAGAACTAATTGAGTACGGCGACAATATGTACGAAATAACCACTGCGGCTTCACGCAGGGCTTATCAGCTTTCTTCCGTACTGGAAAAAGATGAAAAAGACGATTACGACGGCAAAATGGTCGCCCTTGCCGCCTTACAGGTTTTTACCAAAGAAGTCCAATTCCGTCTGGAAGCTGAATAATCCTTTTGGAAACCTCCGCTATTCCGGTATTAATTCTCTTTGGTCCTACAGCGTCAGGCAAAACCGGCATTCTCCTTCAACTTTTCAACTCTCAATCCAACGTACAAGCCGAGGTTATTTCCGCCGATTCCATGCAAGTCTACAGAGGCATGAACATCGGGACAGCCAAGCCTTCGGCTGATGAAAGAGCAAAACTCCCCCACCATTTAATCGACATCCGCGACCCTAGCGAACAATTTAACGCAGGCGATTTTGTCCGCCTTGCCGATGAAACTTGTGCCGAA
The DNA here is from genome assembly GCF_054786075.1 of Treponema sp. R6D11. Classification (NCBI taxonomy): domain Bacteria; kingdom Pseudomonadati; phylum Spirochaetota; class Spirochaetia; order Treponematales; family Treponemataceae; genus Treponema; species Treponema sp. R6D11. The sequence continues at coordinate 5,645 of NZ_BDHD01000020.1, forward strand.
ATTGCCTCTCGCGGAAAACTCCCTGTAGTGTCTGGCGGAACTGGTTTTTATTTGAAAAACTTTATTTTAGGATTGAGCGAAGCTCCCCCCGGCGACAAATTGCTCCGTGAACAATTAAGACGTGAATTAAGCGAAAAAGGAGCAGCGTCTCTTATGGAAGAACTTGCCTCCTGCGACAGCGTGAGTGCGAATCGCATTCACATAAATGACGAGTACCGTCTTCTTCGTGCTTTAGAAGTTTACCGCTCCTGCGGCAAGCCACTATCATCGTTTGAAGTAAATGCCGATAAAAATCGTCCCAAGTTTAATTTTCTTATCATCGGTCTTTCACGCCCCAGAGAAGAATTATACCGCCGTATAAATTTACGTTGTGCCGATATGTTCAAACAGGGTCTTGCCGCCGAGGTAAGTTCGCTTTTCAAGTCAGGCTACACGCCCGAAGACCCGGGTTTGCGAGCTATCGGCTACAGAGAATTTTTTGTCGAGGCGGCACAAGACGGCAATTTTTCCGCAGACAAACAAGGCAAGTGGCGGCTTTCAGAGGATACCGAAGGGGTGAGGTCCTTAGTCGCCCAAAACAGCCGCCGTTATGCGAAACGGCAAATTACTTTTTTTTCGGGTATTCCCAATGTTAATTGGATAGAACCCGGGCGGAGTGATGTGGAGACGGCGGAGAAAATTAAGGGAGTGTTGGAAGGATTTTACAACTAATTCTAACTTAATGAAATTGTAAGTTTTTTACCCAACACATGGGCAAAACGTTCAAGAGAATCAATTGAAGTATTAAAAGCAGGGTCTAATATATTATCTACCGCAACTCTGGATGTTTTCATTTTTTTTGCTATAAAACTTTTTGTAAGTTTTTGTTCCTGCATAGCTTTTTCTAATTGATAAGTAATAAGTTTTTTCGCAGCCAACTCATTAACTTCGTCATATATGCCTTGTTCTTTCAAAAAATCATTAAAATCTTGACCAATACCTTTCATAGTTTCTTGATAAACTCCCTGACTGGTTGTTTTCCATTCTCCGTTTCAAAGAACACAACATCAAATCCCTTACTTTCTTCATTAGCCATTGGATTCCTTCCTTAATCACTATAATTCCTCAAACTATACAAATAGTTCCCCTCAAAAAGGATATTATAAATGTACATTATATTATGCAGTTTGTCAAGGGAAATTTTATGAATTTTTACCACGAACCTCACGAACATTAGCGAACTCAAGAGGGATAAGGGTAGATTATCTTATTTGATACTTTATTACCAATTGAGGGCAAGATGTATGCCCAAGAATTTTACTTGGGGTCCTGTCAGGAAAAAAATACCTCGACTCACCGTCGAGTCATTTTTTTCCTGACACCCCTCAAGTATGTTTTTGGGCATACATCTTAACCGCATATTAAAAAAATCACACTATACCTAGCGGTGGTCGGTGGGCAAACGACACTATGGAAAAACGCTGTCGATTACGTTGCGTGTCCATAACCGCCGTAAGGCGGCGTACTTTTACCGACCCTGTTATGTGCCATAAAATCTGTTACAATTTATTTTATCATAATTTTAAAATATTATGATTCAAATAATTGAACTGTAGATTTTAATTTTTTCTTGTATATACTTGTGGAACTAAAAGAGTTAATGTATTGCCTCTTATTGTATAAGTGGCTGTTGTTTGCAAAAACATAGCATCAAACATTTCCTTTTCATTTCCTTGAAGTTGTCCTATCTTAGATAAAACTTCATCTTTTGAGTACCACCTAGATTCAAGCCCTAAATTTCCACCATGAATTTGATTTGCCGTTATGGTTATTGAAGTAGCAGTTGCAGTGTATGTACCTTTTGTAAGTATTGTCATCTCTGGCATAACTGCCGATTGTTCAAATTTTCCATTATCAAGTGTCATTTCTGTATTAACACCTGCAATATTAATAACCCATTTACCATTAAGAGCTGCTTGAGCTTTTACATAAGTAGGAACCATTAACCCGAATACCATTACCAGTATTCCCAACCAAAATTTCTTGTTTACCATCGTTTTTTCCTCCTTTCTTTGGTAACAAAGTATATTATGTGTATAAATTCATAAAACCATTATTTTGGATTATTTTAACAAAATAATTTACCCAAAAATTCAGATTTTATGTCACATAATTACCTTTTAATCGCAATAAGTATAACCAACATTGAAAACAAAGCACCAACTATAGATGTAATTATTCCGGCAGTAGCCATTTTTCTTTTCATTGATTTTAACCCAATTACTCCCAATATCACACCAGGTATTGCAGGTAAAAATAATAAAAAACCTAAAATTCCCAATATAAGAGATATAGTTGCAAATACATCTTTTTTGGGATCATCGGTATAAACAATAGTTTGCTTATTATTATTGAACTCGGGGAGGTCAATTTTCTTACTTATACAATATTGTGTAAAACAAATTAACCCTGCGTATATTACAATAATCAGCCAAACATACGGAGTTAATATAAAAGCTCCTTCAAAATCATCTGATTTAAGTAAAATATTCGCAATCACTATAAAAGCACATTTTGCTATTAAACCTGCTATTGAAATATTACGTAATACAGAAAAGGATTTATTTATAAACGCAATTACTAATAAAACAATAGGTATTAATAGTAAAATAAAAACTACAGGAAAACCATTGTCAGCATTTTCCATTAACCTGCCAGTTTTAGTTGCAATTTGCCAGCTTGTAGCATTTAAATTGCTGTCTTGAGAACATTGTACAACTGGTAATGTGAAGAATAAGACACACAATACCAGTCCTACAATTTTTACAATCATTTTCATGTTCATAAAAACTCCTTTGCGGTGTTAATGTCGCCGCTGACATTTATTAACAACTTATTGTTTATTAATATTAGTATTTAATAATATCTCAATAATATTTTTATATATTATATCCATAATTCCTCCAATTTAATGTACACGCAAATGTATCTGCTACTGTTTCTTGTTAGCGTACACTACCTTGTATGATATACCATATATGCTGTGTTGTAAATGGTATACTCAAATATACCATATGCGATTAAGATGTATGCCCAAAAACATACTTGAGGGGTGGCAGGAAAAAGAAATGACTCGACGATAAGTTGGAGCAATACAAGCACCCAAAGGGTGTCGATGAAAAAATCTACACGCTCTGGCACCAGATAGATCACTCAAGATGAATAATTGAGGCGAGGTTTATCTCGCCGTCCGTGCCGCGTTTTTTTTCCTGACAGGACCCCAAGTAAAATTCTCAGGTCTACATCTTGCTATAACTTGGAAATAAAGTAAAAAAATAGCAATTGCCACATGTTTATTATCGCATTCATACAGTTGAATATTATTGAATTATTATGTATTATAGACTTTATGGAAATCATAATGGATGCTTGTGCAATAATGGCTGTTATAGTCAAAGAACCTGAAAGAGATATGATCATACAATTAACTCAAAATGCCGTTATGGTTTCTCCCGATATGCTGTCTTATGAAATTGCAAATGCATTAACCAAAATGATGAAAAAGAAAATTATTGAAAAAGAGCGAATGATTAACGCATTTAATTTTTTCAAAAAAATACCTATTAAAACAATTGAAATTGATTTTGAGAAAGCCCTTGAAATTGCATGGACTTACAAAATTTATGCTTATGATGCTTGTTATTTAGAATCAGCAAAGAGATTAAACTTGCCATTATTGACTTTTGATGGTAATATGATAAAAATTGGAAAGGAACTTGGTATAAATATACTAGGAGGGAAAAATGTTAGTATTTGATGTTTCTGATTTTACTAAAAATGCAACAAAAGTTTTTGATGCTGCGTTGACTAATGAGGTAATTATTAATAATAAAGATGGAAAAAGCTATAAAATTCTTCCTATAAATAATAATGAAGAAAAAGGGAAATCACCCCTTGAGGATGTTCCCTATATAACAGCCGATATAACAACACAAGAAATTGTAAACCTAATAAGAGAAAGCAGAGCCGGAATATAAAGGGATTTATTTAGACATACATCTTGCTACAACTTGGAAATAAAGCAAAAAATAGCAATTGCCCATAATCAACCATCCCCCCTATTCCCCTTAACAATCACATCCCATTGAGTAGCAAGCATCCCTGTCAACATCAAAATAAAACCCAACAACGACCATAAACCAACTTTCTCGGAAAGCAACAGTACCCCACCTAGAGCGGCAAAACAGCCTTCAAAGCTGAGAATTATAACCGCATGGGCAGGCGGAGCGTCTCGTTGGGCGACAACTTGCAAAGTATACGCAATCCCAACTGAACAAAGTCCGCCGTACAGAATTGGAATAAGCGACTGAAAAGAAATCCGCAGGGTTCCGTCTTTTATGGCGGCAATAAGCAAGGGGAAAGGCTTCCATTCAAAAAGACCGTTATCAAGTAATGAAGGATTAATTTTTTCTACTATGGGAATTACATGAGACTCGGCAAAAATTGCACCTAACAACATTAATACTCCGCAAACCGCAAACTGACCTGCGGAAAGTTCTATCGGGTCAACAGAATTTTTACGCTGAATATCAACATTCATAAATCGATCAATAAGCAAAACATGAACTGTCCATAAAAAAGCGCTTACAATCGTAATTAAATCGCCCGGATTCACGGAAGGACGACCTGCAGCGCTGACAAAGTAAAGCCCTGTAAGAGTAAGAACAGAACCAATCCATGTGGGAAGCCCTGTTTTCCTTCCTAAAAAAATTCCAACAATAGGAGTAATTACAACATAAAGCCCCGTAATAAAACCGGCGTTTCCGGCGGTTGTAAAAATCAAGCCTATCTGTTGAAGAAACACGGCAAAAAAAAGACAGCTTCCTGCAAGAAAAGAAGTCCGCAATAAATGTGGGAAGGAAGCCGTAGACGGCGATTTTTTTCGCCTAACAAAAATGAGCGGAAACAGCGAGAGACTTCCTAAAATAAAACGAATTCCGTTATACGCAAACGGTCCTGTATACTCCATACCGGAACGTTGAGCGACAAAACCAAAACCCCAAATAGCGGCGGTAAGAATTAAAAGAAAATCCGCCCTAAGGGCGGATCTGCTGATATGAGGTTTATCGTTCATAAATTATCAATTTTCTTCTTTAATTATCGCCTGCTTAAAACCTGCGGCACTTATTTTTTCCGTAGTAGACTGCACGTCGTTTGCACCAACGCCTGCGACTACTACTCGGTAAAACTCGACATTATCACTGCTGATAAATCTTTCATAAGCGGGGCTAAGTCCCGAAGCTTTTAATTTGTCAAACGCCTCAACTGCGTTTTTTGCGTTTCTAAAAGAGCCAACCTGCAAGCGGTAATTTTTTCCCGCCACAATATTCATTTCAGGCGTTAATTTAAGTTGACTGGTTGGCATCTGCACAACAACAGGTTGAGAAACATACACAGGTGCGGTTTGAACAGGTACGCTTTGAGCGGTAGGAGCGGTAACAACAGGAACGGCTGACGGAGCGGTAATTGCTGAAGGAGCCATTTGCGTTCCCAAAACAGGAGTTGATATTGCAATCTTATTCAAACTTTCAACAGTAACAGGAGCGGTTCCCGTAACAATCATATCAAGCTGTTCAGCCGCCGCCCTTGACACATCGATTATTCTCGCCGGAACAAAGGGACCTCGATCATTCACTCTTACTGTCACGCTTTTTTTATTATGCTGATTTGTAACGACAAGCATAGTGCCAAAGGGCAAACTTGGGTGAGCCGCAGTCAGTTGCGAAGCGTCAAAAATTTCCCCCGACGCAGTCGGACGCCCCTCAAATTCCCTGCCATACCACGACGCTATTCCTTCCTGACGGAAAACATCCGCCCCTTGAGCCTGTAATTGAAGCGGTATAATTACAGACAAAAATAAAATGGCTAAAAATAAATATTTCTTTTTCATATCGATAATATCGGCATATTAATTTTTACTCTGAAATGTTTAAAATGAGAAAAAAAGCTCTTAAAATGAGGAAAAACGGCAAAAAAAGTGTGGTACTACAGGGTTTTGGTAACAGTTATCGGGGCGTGTACATTCATCATTATACAGCGGCGGCGATATGTTCCCTTACCATTTCGGCGATAATTACTGCCGGAGTTTTGCGAACGTTTTCCGCATAGTTAGTCAGAGTTTTGGTTGTTTCAGGCTCAAGCGTAACAGCCATACCATACTTGCGGGCAAAATGACCAGGTTTGTTCAGGTAAGACATAATAGTATTTTTGGTGAAATAATCGTCCAAAGATTCGGCTTCTTTTTCTGTCATTTTTCTTGCCCTCACCTTGAAAAAACAGCCTTATAGCAATTCATCCCTTTCTCTTCCGCCTCTTCCCCACAACAGCCCTAGCACAATATCCAATAAACCTAATAATCGGCGGCTCCATTTTCTTTTTAACAATATCAAGCTCTTTCATAATTTGAATACTCTGCGGACAATGACTTTCGCATTTGCCGCATTTTATGCATAGGTGCGGACTACTGCTTTTTTCCTGTGTCATTCCCGTACTCATAGCGTATTGTTTTATTCCCTCATAATAGCCCATTGAATATACGGCGTTATATGCCGAGAAAGAACCGGGAATGTTTACCCCTGCGGGACACGGCATACAGTAATTACAGCCGGTACAGCGTACTTTGCAGGAACGTTTTATAACGTCAAGAGCCGATTTATAAACGGCTAATTTAGTGTCGTCTAACATTCCGGCGGAGGATTTTTCGGCAAGGGCGATGTTTTCTTCCAGTTGTTCTTTTGCGTTCATGCCGGAAATAATCGTTGTTACTTCTTTCTGATTCCACAGCCAGTTAAGTGCCCAGCCTGCCGGAGTTAAATTTTCATCGGCGTTCTTAAAAATTTTTACCGCTTCTTTTGGCAGTCCTGTCGCAAGTTTTCCGCCAAGAAGCGGCTCCATAATTACAACAGGCATTTTTGCGGCGGCGGACCTTAGTCCCATAACGCCTGCCTGATAATTTTCATCAAAATAATTGTATTGTATTAAAGCCAATTCCCAGTCGTAAGCCCCAAGTATTTTCAAAAACTCGCTTGCCGAGCCATGAAAAGAAAAACCTACTCGTTTTATTTGTCCCGACTTCTTTTTTTGAGCTAACCAACTTTCAATCCCTGCATCCTTTAGTTTTTTCCACTGATCCATGTCGGTTATCATGTGCATCAAATAATAATCAATATAATCTGTTTTAAGCCTTTCAAGAGATTGAGTCAAATATTTGTCAAAATCAATTTTGTTATCACGGGAAGGGTTAAGCAATAAAACAGGAAGTTTTGTAGCGATATAAATTTTATTACGAGCGTTATTTCTGCTTAATACATTGCCTAACGCTTCTTCATTGCCGGGATACAGCCATGCGGTGTCAAAATAATTTACGCCTTTTTCGATTGCATGCATTACAAGTTCTTCGGTTTTGTGCATGTCCGTCATTCCAAGTTTATGCGGAAAACGCATACAGCCAAAACCAAGAACCGATAATTTATTTCCCGTCTTTTTATCGATACGGTACTGCAATACTAATCCTCGGATTCTTCAACAGTATTGTATTCTTCCTGAACTGTTTCTGCGTTGGCAATTTCTTCCGCTTCTTGTTTGCGTCTGTCAAGAATTTCCTGCATGTATTCGTCCAAGTCCTGACTGTCCTCATCAAAGAGTTTAACGTTGTGATAACGCTTCATGCCTGTTCCTGCCGGAATCGGGTGACCTATGATGATATTTTCTTTTAAGCCGCGAAGATAATCCGTTGAACCTGCAATAGCGGCGTTTGTAAGAACCCTTGTCGTTTCTTGGAAACTGGCGGCGGAAAGGAAAGAATCGATGTTAAGCGACGCTTTTGTTATTCCTTGGAACATGGGCTGGGCGATTGCAGGCTGTCCGCCTTCCGCCATTACACGGGCGTTTTCTTCGTGGAAACGGTATTTGTCCACGGAAGAGCCGTAAATAAATTTCGTGTCGCCTACAAATCTTATTTCAACTTTACGCATCATCTGCCTGATGATTACGCCGATATGTTTGTCATTTATCGATACACCTTGCAGACGGTAGACGTTTTGGATTTCGTCCATCAGATAACGCTGTAATTTTCCTTCGCCAAGAATGTACAAAACGTCATGCGGATTGATAGCTCCCTGACAAAGCAGTTCGCCTGCTTCCACAGTGTCGCCGTCACGCACTAAAAGCCGTTTGTTCATCGGGATAAGGTGGGTAAACTCCCTGCCGAAATTATCTACAATAGAAATTTTTCGCTTGCCTTTTACTGGCTCCTTAAAGTACACAGTCCCTGAAACTTGAGCGAGTACCGCCGGGCTTTTCGGTTTGCGAGCTTCAAAAAGTTCGCTGACACGTGGAAGACCGGACGTAATGTCCATAGCTTTTGCAGATTCTTTTAATGTTTTCGCTATTGTGCGTCCCGCTTTAATTCTCTCACCTTCATCAACCTGAATATAAGCGCCGGAAGGCAGGAAGTATGACGCAACCTGATGATCATTGTCATCGACAATAAAGATACGGGGCTGTTTGCTTTCGTGCTGGAACTCCGTTATGCGTTTTTCGGTATTGCCAGTGTCCTCGTCAATTTCTTCTTTAAGCGTTGAGCCAAGAATAATATCCTCGTATTTAACAATTCCGCTTGCTTCGGCGATAATCGGGTCGGAGAACGGATCGAATGTGGCGATGGTTTTATCGGCTTCTACAACAGTGCCTTTTTGAGCTTCAAAATCGGAGCCGTTTCTTATTTCAATTTTTTGATCTTGACCAATCAGGCATAACATTTCTCCGTCATTGGTTTTTATAACTTTGGCGTAAGCGATTTCTGGAGACACAATATCTTCTCCGCCGTGTTTAATAATCACATCGCCTCTGTTGACTCTCTTTCCATCAACCGCAACAAGTTTATCGCCATGATCAATTTTATACTCTCTCATAACTTTATTTACAGTGGCATGACCTCTCCTTGTAAAAAGGAAATGTCCGTTATCAAGCTGTATGTGCGTTCCAACAACATCTTTTATAAACACAGGATACTTCAAAGTGATACGGCTTTCTTCGCTGACCTTTGTAGCAACGCCGCCGATATGGAATGTACGCATTGTAAGCTGAGTACCCGGCTGACCGATTGACTGTGCCGCAATTGTTCCGACAGCTTCGCCAATATCCACCGCTCGGTTTGTCGCAAGGTTGCGTCCGTAACATTTTCTGCAAACGCCGTATTTCGCCTCACAGGTAAGAACTGTTCTTATCCGCACAGACTCAACGCCTGCAGAATCAATCGCCGCAGCTATATCTTCGGTAATTTCTTCGTTTACATCGACAATAAGCTCGCCTGTAATCGGGTGCTTAACACGTTCAAGAGTAAAGCGTCCTACAATTCGATCTTTTAACGGCTCGATAATTTCTTCGCCTTGTTTGATAGCCGAGTATGTAGTGCCGTTAATTGTTCCGCAGTCGTCTTCATTTACAACCATGTCTTGAGCTATGTCTACAAGACGGCGTGTAAGGTAACCTGCTTCCGCTGTTTTAAGAGCGGTATCGGCAAGACCTTTACGAGCTCCGTTAGTTGAAATAAAGAATTCGATAACCGAAAGTCCTTCCTTAAAGTTTGAACGGATAGGAAGCTCGATAATGTCGCCCGACGGCTTCGCCATAAGACCACGCATACCTGCAAGCTGACGTATCTGGTTACGGCTTCCGCGAGCGCCGGAGTTCGCCATCATATAGATTGAGTTAAAGCCGTCTCTGTCCGACTCAAGTGTCTGCATCGTTTTAATGGTAAGGTCTTCGTTTGTTTTTGTCCAAACCTGAACAACCTGATTGTAGCGTTCTTCGTTGGTAATATGACCCTGCCGCCACTGTTTCTGAATCGACTCAACGTCTTTATTCGCCTTGTCAATCATTTCGGCTTTTTCTTTGGGGATAACAATGTCGTCAACGCCGATGGTCGCCCCGAATACTGTCGCATAACGGTAGCCTGTCGATTTAATTGCGTCCAACATTTGAACTGTAATCCACGAGCCTTTTTCTTTGAATATGTACTCAACAAGCGTGCGTAATTCTTTGTCTTTAAGTTCATAGTTAATAAACGGCAGAACTTTTGGCAATTCTTCGTTAAACATAAGTCTTCCGGCGGAAGTTACAATCGTGCCGTCTGCGGCAGGTTCAACCACGTTACCGGCTTTGTCCCAAATTGGAAGTTTCGGCGGTCTTAAACGAATCGCCGCTTCCCTGTCCAGAGCTTTTCTTTCAACTGCCATAAGAACTTCTTCGGGAGACGAATAATAGGGTATCTTGTCTTTTGTTTCTGGTTTTTCCGAACCCGGGCGTTTGGCGTTAGGTTTGATTCTTGTAAGGAAGTTAATACCCAAAACCATATCCTGAGACGGGAATACGATTGTCTTTCCGTTAGCAGGGTTCAACAAGTTACGAGCCGAAAGCATCAATGTCCAACATTCCATCTGAGCCGCTTGCGTTAGCGGAACATGGACTGCCATCTGGTCGCCGTCAAAGTCGGCGTTAAAAGCGTGACAAACAAGCGGATGAAGTTTAATCGACTTGCCTTCCACCAGTACCGGCTCAAACGCCTGAATACCAAGTCTGTGCAATGTCGGCGCGCGATTAAGAAGCACCGGATGTTCTTTTACAACCTCGTCCAAAATAGCGAATACTTCAGGCGTTTCCTGTTCTACAAGCATCTTCGCTTTTTTAATATTAAAAACAACGTCCTTATCGACAAGTTTCTTCATTATAAACGGCTTAAACAATTCAAGTGCCATTTTGGTGGGAATACCGCACTGCCACATTTTAAGATCAGGACCGACTGTAATTACAGAGCGTCCCGAATAGTCTACACGTTTTCCAAGAAGGTTCTGGCGGAAGCGTCCCTGCTTACCTTTGAGCATATCGCTGATAGATTTAAGCGGACGGTTAGATGAGCCTTTAACAACTTTCTTTTTCTTTGAATTGTCAAATAACGCATCAACCGCTTCCTGTAACATTCGCTTTTCGTTGCGTATAATGATGTCGGGAGCGTTAAGCGATTGCAGTCTTTTTAAGCGGTTGTTGCGGTTTATTACCCTGCGGTACAAATCGTTAAGATCGCTTGTCGCAAAACGTCCGCCGTCAAGCTGAACCATTGGGCGAAGCTCAGGCGGAATAACAGGTATTACAGTAAGAATCATCCACTGCGGTTTATTGTTTGAGTTACGGAAATTTTCTACTATGTCAATTCTTTTAAGAAGACGTTTATCGGTCTTTGCTCCCTTCTCGATCATTTTTGCGCGAAGGTCAGCCGCCATTTGATCAAGGTCAAGGTTTTCCAACAAAACGCTGATAGCTTCGGCTCCCATTCCTGCGGTAAAGCCGCCGCCAAAACGTTCTTGAGCTTCGTAGTATTCTTCTTCGGAAAGAAGCTGACCTTTTTTCAGGTTGGTATCGCCAGAATCTATAACGATATATTTTTCATAGTAAAGAACAGAACGAAGCTGCCCTGTGGGAAGGTCGAGGAGAAGACCCATTCTGCTGGGTACTGAACGATAGTACCAGATATGCGAAACAGGAGCCGCCAATTCAATGTGTCCCATTCTTTCACGGCGTACCTTAAAGTGCGTAACTTCAACACCGCAGCGGTCGCAGATAACGCCCTTGTAACGGATCGATTTAAATTTTCCGCAGTAACATTCCCATTCTTTGGTAGTTCCAAAGATTTTCTCGCAGAAAAGACCTTCCTTTTCCGGTCGCAGAGTACGATAGTTAATCGTCTCGGGTTTTTTTACTTCGCCATAAGACCACGACCGGATCATATCCGGTGAAGCCAGCCGTATCATTATCGAATCAAAATCTTGAATATCTCGCATTGTACTCCCCTCTTAGAAATTACTTCCCGATTTAGTTATTAATTCCTCATCTTTTTCGGTGAGCGGTATTTGTTTTCCTTTTACGTCAAAGATTGATAAATCAAGTGCAAGTCCACGCAATTCCTGAACCAGTACGTTAAACGATTCTGGAATACCGGCGGTTGTTGAAGGCTCTCCTTTTACAATCGCCTCATAAATCTTGGAGCGTCCTGTCATATCGTCAGATTTAATTGTTAAAAGCTCCTGCAATGTATTTGCCGCCCCGTAAGCTTCAAGCGCCCATACTTCCATTTCACCTAACCGCTGACCGCCAAACTGTGCTTTTCCACCCAACGGCTGTTGCGTTACGAGCGAGTACGGACCTGTTGAACGAGCATGCATTTTGTCATCGACAAGGTGGTGCAATTTAAGGAAGTAGATTATTCCGCAGAAAATCTGATTAACAAATTCTTCGCCTGTTCTTCCGTCTTTTAACGTCGCCTTGCTTGTTAAAGGAAGCCCTGCTTCTTTAAGTTTTACTTCTATTTGATCGGTAGACGGCGATTGGAAAACAGGCGTTGAATACCATTCGTTCAAAGTAGAGCCAGCCCAACCAAGTTCCGTCTCCAAAAGCTGACCGATATTCATACGAGAAGGAACGCCAAGCGGCGTTAGGCAAATATCCAAAGGAGTTCCGTCTTCCATAAACGGCATATCTTCTTCCGGTAAAATGCGAGCGACAACGCCCTTGTTACCGTGGCGACCTGCCATTTTATCGCCCTCACGCAGTTTACGTTTTGTGGCAATAAGCACTTTTACAACTTCATCAACGCCCGGGCTTAACGAATCGTGATCCGTGCGTTTAAGCCGCTGAATGTCGATAACTGTTCCGTCTATGCCGTGCGGAACTTTAAGCGAAGTGTCTCGCACTTCTTTCGCCTTCTCGCCGAAAATTGAATTGAGCAATTTGAATTCAGGCGTGGTTTCCGTTTCGCTCTTTGGCGTAACTTTGCCAACCAATATATCGCCCGATCTTACCTTCGCTCCAATGCGGATAATACCTTCGCTGTCCATGTTATCAAGACTTTTTTCCGAAGTGTTCGGAATATCCCGTGTAATTTTTTCAGGACCAAGTTTTGTTTCCCTTACTTCAACAACAAATTCTTTGATGTGAATGGAAGTAAACATATCGTCTTTTACAACACGTTGAGAAATAAGAATCGAATCTTCATAGTTGTATCCGTTCCACGGCATAAAGCCTACAAGAATATTTCTGCCCAGAGCAAGCTCTCCGTTTTGGGTAGCCGGTCCGTCTGCAATTACCTGTCCACCGACAATTTTTTCGCCAACTTTAACAATGGGGCGTTGATTGTAGCATGTGTCCTGATTTGTTCTTTGGAATTTGATAAGCTGATAAACATCGTTGCCATTTTCGTCTAACGAAACCTGTGCAGCAGCTTTTACATTTCCCGCTCTTTCCGGCTTTACAATTACTTCCTGCGATGTTACGCGAAGAACAGTGCCGCCCCTGCGAGCTTTTACAAGAACGCCAGAATCGTATGCACACTTTACTTCCATTCCAGTTCCTACACGAGGAGCTTCCGGGAAAACCAGAGGCACTGCCTGACGCTGCATGTTGGAGCCCATTAACGCTCGGTTTGCGTCATCGTGTTCAAGGAAGGGAATGAGCGAGGCTGAAACAGAAATAATCTGTTTGGGAGAAACGTCCATGTACTGAATATCTTCAGGTGCACGAGTTATGTAGTCGCCCTGTCTTCGGCAGGAAATTTGATCGTCGGCGAAAGAGCCGTTATCGTTTACCTTTGCCGAAGCCTGAGCGATGTAGTATTTATCTTCGTCCATCGCCGAAAGATACTCAATATCTTTTGTAGCGATGCCTTTGTTTACTTTACGATACGGAGTTTCCAAAAATCCGTATTCATTTACACGAGTATAATTCGCCAATGAAACAATAAGACCGATATTCGGTCCTTCAGGAGTTTCAATCGGACACATTCTGCCGTAGTGGGTGTAATGAATTTCACGCACTTCAAAACCTGCACGATCTCGTGAAAGACCGCCGGGACCAAGAGCGTTAAGTCTTCTCTTATGTGTAAGCTCTGCAAGCGGATTTACCTGATCCATAAACTGAGACAACTGGCTCGACCCGAAAAATTCTTTAATAGCCGCAACAATCGGCTTTATAGAAATTAATTCCTGAGGTTTAATTGTATCGGTCTCTTTTAAGCTCATTCTTTCTTTGGCAATTCGCTCCATTCTGCTGAATGCCGTCTTCATTTGATTCGCCATTAATTCGCCGACAGAACGAATACGCCTGTTTCCAAGATGATCGATATCGTCAATATATTCATCGCCAACATAAACTTTAATAAGGTGCTTCATGGTAGCGATAATATCGTCAAGAGTAAGAGTAAATTTATTTGTGGGAAGATCAAGGCTGAACTTTTTATTTAATTTATACCTACCCACTTTGCCAAGATCGTAGCGGCGGTCTGAGAAAAACATTCCGTTTAAATCTTTTTCCGCCTGATCAACTGTAATTGATTCACCCGGCATTAATACCGAATAAACAGCCATTAAAGCATCGTCTTTTGCAGGCTCGCTTCCGGCTTCTTTTACAAATTTAATATCTTCACGTTCAAAACAATTAAGAAGCATTGTCGAGTTAAGAGAACCCTCAGCTTCAAAGTCGATATAACAAATTGATTTAATTCCGTTATTTATAAGTTCATCAACATTATGCGGATGAAGTTTTTCGCCTGCTCTGTAAAGAACTTTTTCGCCGCCCTTACCGCTGCTTTCATCTTTAATCATTACAGGTTTTGCAAGAACCATGCCTGAAATTTTTTCTTTTGTCTCACGATCATCTTTAATTTTTAAGGTTTCGGTAACATAAAAAGCTTCGATAATTTCTTCTCTTGAAGTAAACCCAAGCGCTCTAAGGAAAATAGTTCCAAGTATCCTTTTTTTTCTGTCAATCTTGGTGTAAATTAAATCACGTTTTTGATCGATTTCAAATTCAATCCAACTGCCACGATACGGAATAATACGTGATGAGAAAATTCCCTTCTCATGGCTGAAAATAACGCCTGGCGAGCGGTGTATCTGGGATACGACCACCCTCTCCGCTCCGTTAATGATAAAAGTTCCCCTCTCAGTCATCAGGGGAATATCGCCCATGTAAATATCTTTCTGGCGGATTTCTCCGGTCTGCTGAAAAACAAGATTTATACGGGCTTTAAGCGGAACAGCGTAATTAAGACCTTTTTGTTTACATTCAAATTCAGTTACTTTGATGTTGTCTTCGTCAAAAGTATAATGTTCAAATTCGAGCTTCATATCTTCGTTGGGGCTTACGATGGGGAATGTGGCTTCAAATACTTCCTGAAGCCCCTGCAAAGCCGGCTTTTCTTTTTTACTTATTTTTTCTCTTTGTAAAAAACGTTCGTAAGAATGAATTTGAATATCGACTAAGTCCGGCAGTTCCATTACATCTTGAATATCCTTTCCGATATACTGCCGTTGTTCAGCTTGCTTTACCTTGACCATTGCTATCCCCTTCCTGTCTTAAAATATACACTATTTCTACTATAATTAGTACAACTTTTTGCAAAATAAACCACGAAGGCACGCATAGGAGCAATTTTTGCCCTTTTGCGTGCCATTGTGGATATAAATTACCGAGAAAACAAACTTTTTACTGTATTTCAACAGTACCGCCTGCCGCAGTAACGACTTCCTTAATCTTCGCCGCTTCGTCCTTGGAAACGCCTTCTTTAAGGGTTTTGGGTGCGCCTTCGACAAGGTCTTTTGCTTCTTTAAGCCCAAGTCCGGTTACGCCACGAACTTCCTTAATAACGGCAATTTTCTTGGCTTCGTCAAACGCTTTAAGAACGACAGTAAATTCTGTTTTCTCTTCGGATGATGGAGCGGCTCCACCGCCGCCTCCACCGCCACCTCCGGCTACCGCTACCGCAACAGGGGCGGCGGCAGAAACGCCGAACTTTTCTTCCATCAGTTTTACCAGTTCTGAAACTTCAAGAACTGACATGGAAGCAATTGCTTCCAAAATTTCTTCTTTGCTGGCTGCCATATTATCTTCTCCTAAATTGTGTTATACGCTTCATACGAAACGCTTGTCCGCCTGACCTACGGTCGGAAGACTTTATTTAAACTGACAGGAACGGCAGCTTTGAACCAACTGGTTCACCGAAGCCTGACAGTTGTCGTTTTCCACGTTGCGGAAAACGACTTACAGTTTAAAACTGTTTCAACGAAACAGTTTTAAACTGTTGTATTACAATCATCCTGCCTTGCTATCCGCAATAGCTTTGACTGTTCGTACCAACCTTGACGGAATGTCGTTTAGAGCGGAAACAAGGTTGCGTGCGGGTCCGTTCATTACCGACATAAGCATAGAAATAAGTTCCAGTCTGCCCGGCAGTTTAGAGAACGCCTCTGTTTGGGCGGTGTCATATACGGCGTTGCTTATCAACGCTCCCTTTACCTTTAGAGCCGGAACTTCTTTCAAAAATTCAAAGAGTATCTTTGCAACTTCGTTGGAATCTTTTGGAGTAATCGCTACAGCCGTAGGTCCTACAAGGTATTTAGATACGTCTTTATCCGATAAATCCTTAAAAACAATTTGGGCGAAATTGTTTTTTACAACTTTATAAACTACGCCTTTTGTTCGCAGTTGTTTTCTTAATTCGGTAATCTGCTCGACAGTAAGCCCTCGATATTCCGTAAAGATAAAATCTTTTGCGACTTTTAACGTGTCTTTAAGTTCACCAATAGCTTTGGTTTTACTTTCTTGTATTTTTCTTGCTAAAATTGCCATCTTCTACTCCTTATCCTGATCTTTAATATCGACCCAAACGCCGGGTCCCATAGTTGAAGATACAGAAACGGTCTGGATAAATTCGCCTTTTACATCGACAGGGCGTTTGCGTTTAACTTCCGTCATTATCGCCGTGATGTTTTCCGCAACCTGCGACGGCTCCATTGAAACTTTACCAACCGCAAGGTGCAGAACGCCTGTTTTATCAGCCCTGAATTCCACACGACCTTTTTTAAGTTCAGCTAACGCACTTTTAAGATCGAATGTTACCGTTCCTGTTTTTGGGTTAGGCATAAGACCTTTGCGACCCAAAACCATACCAAGTTTACCAACATCTTTCATCATGTCGGGAGTAGCTACGGCAATGTCAAAATCCGACCAGCCGCCTTTTACTTTTTCTATTAAATCGTCCGCTCCGACATAAGCCGCTCCGGCTTCCTGTGCTTCTTTTTCTTTTTCGGGTTTGCAGAAAACAAGAACTTTTTTCTCGCCCCGGAATTGGTGCGGAAGAACTACAGTATCACGCACAGTCTGGCTCTTTTTAAGATTGAGCTTTACGGAAAGATCGACAGTTTCGTCAAACTTAGCGAAAGCCATTGATTTAACAAGTTTTAACGCTTCTGTAAGATCGTAAGTGTTAGTGGGATTATATTTTTTTACGTTTTCGTTGAATTTTTTTCCGTGTTTCATTTTTCCACCTCTACACCCATAGACCTTGCGGTTCCGGCGATTATTTTTACCGCCGCTTCAAGATCGTTAGCTGAAAGGTCAGCCATCTTCATTTTGCCGATTTCCTCAAGTTGTTTTCTTGTGATTTTACCGACTTTAACTTTATGGGATTCTTTTGATCCTTTATCAAGCCCGATTGCTTTTTTAATCAATACCGAAGCAGGCGGAGTCTTGAGGATAAAGGTAAAAGATTTATCCACATAAACCGTAATGATAACAGGGATAATAAGTCCCGGTTCCATGCCCTTTGTTTTGTCGTTAAACTGCTGGACAAACTGCGGAGCGCTTACTCCATGCGGTCCTAAAGCAGGTCCGACGGGCGGAGCCGGAGTAGCTTTTCCGGCTGGGCATTGCAGCTTAATATACGCCGCAACTTTTTTCTTTGCCATTTTATTCTCCTTCGTGGTGTACTCGGCGGCAAACCGAATTAACGTTCACCTAACCAATTGGTCAGGCAAACTTCCACTTAAACTTTTTCTACCTGTAAAAGATCAACTTCTACAGGCGCATTTCTGCCAAAAATACCAACCATCACTTTAAGTTTATTCTTTTCCTGATTAACTTCTTCGATAGTTCCGACAAACGACTCAAATGGTCCGTCAATAATTTTAACCTGCTCTCCGGCGACAAAAGTCTGCCTTGTGCGTACAGTGCGTTCTCCCTTTATCTCGCCTGACTTTTGTAAAATTGCTCGAGCTTCATCGCCCGACAACGGCTGAGGCTTGCGATCCGAGGGAGTTCCCACAAAACCCGTAACGCCCTGAATTTTTTTTATCTTTGAACAAGGAGCCTTCCAGCCCATTTCAGCGTCGGGCAAATCCATTTCTACAAGAATATATCCGGGAAGGAATTTTCTGGTTTGAGTACGTTTTTTGCCATCTTTTACTTCGACAACTTCTTCCGAGGGAACTTTAACGTCACGAACGACATTCTTGTCTAATTCCCCGTTATCGGTCATCATGCGAATGGTTTTTTCTATTTTGTTTTCGTATCCTGAATATGTATGCAGGACATACCAACCCGTAGCCATTATATACCTTTCTCTCTCTAAAATAATGTCCTGATACCCAAGAGCAATAACATGTCGATAAAGCCTAAAATAGCGGCAACTATAATAGTAGAAATAACTACTACTTTTACCGAGCTGATAACATCGTCTTTACCGGGCCAAACTACTTTTTTTAGCTCCGCATAGGACTCTTTAAAAAACTGAACTATCTTCTTCACCTAATTTCTCCTTAATATACAGCTTCAGGCGCAGTAGGCTGCCTACGTTACCCGTCATGCCGCTTTACTTTACATTCCGCAACCATACTCCTTAACTGGCGCATATATTGCTTCAGGCGCAGTAGGCTTCGAACCCACGACCTGCGGTTTTGGAGACCGCCGCTCTACCAGCTGAGCTATACGCCTAATTATTTTATCTTTGTCTCCTTGTGGAGCGTGTGCTTGCGGTCGTGAGGACAATATTTTTTGAATTCAAGTTTTTCTTGAATATTGCGCCTATTTTTTCCGGTTGTATAATTGCGCCTTTTACATTCACTGCATTGAAGAGCTACCAATTCTACCGCTGACTTTTTGCTCGCCATAATAAACCTCTCTATATTTTGGGAAAACCATGTTTCCTATTTTTATACACCAGCCCTCAATCAGAATCGAACTGATGACCTCATCCTTACCATGGATGTGCTCTGCCAACTGAGCTATAAGGGCAAAAGCCGCCCCCCTAAACAAGCGTAATAAAGAGACAACCCACGCATTATATGCGGTTCTGCAAGGATATAAAAAATGAGGACTTTAGTCAAGTATTTTGAGTAAAATTTATTAATTTCTTAAAAAAACGCTGTTTTATCGTTTTGTAGTTTATTAAGATGACTATATTAATAAACTACAAATATTGAATATTTACAAATAACCCGCTAGCTGATTTTTGCCCTTTTTTGCTTACGAACCGACACGAACTCTGTATTGTAAGTATGATTTATTATTATTTCCTGCAAAACATCATTAATATCCTTATTTTCTTTCAAACAGAGCTTTAAGCGGGATTTATCTTCTTTTGTAAGAGGCATATTTTCCATTCTCATGGAAAGCTCAATCTTTTTTATGATTTTTTCCTCATTATCAGTCATAAGCTCCTCAAAAAATCTTAATTTCTATAATATTAATTATAATATATTTGGGTTTTTAAAGCAAAAAG
>NZ_BDHD01000021.1:0-24745 GCF_054786075.1 Treponema sp. R6D11
ATATCCTTGTCGTGGGCACCTATGACCGTGTTTGTCGTGTTATTGATAATCATAGCGGGTTCTCCTTATTTGCTATACTGCCAGATAGCAATATAGCAAATTTTTGTTGTTGTTAATTAAATACCATCCATTTTGATAACGGATAATGGGTGATACACGATTACACCTGCGGTTTCTGCATCACAAATAACCTCAAACTCCAATCCCTTCTGTTGTGGGGAATGCTGTTCATAGGTGCCCACGACAAGGATATCGGCGTCTATCTAATACCGGGTTTTAATGATGTTCCCGCCGATGAGTGGGAGAAGGTCAAGTCAACCCTACAAGGAAAACTTGATGCAAAAATTCTACTCCAGTATAAGGTTGAAAAGACCGGAAAGGCAGGGGGTAAGGTTGAAAAATTTGCAGAAAGTCTTGATGACTTTGAAGACAAATTTTTAGAGACCGTGATTCCAAATTGTTTTCACATCGCCACCCTAAATAAGTGGAAGGAGAAAGCGGAGAAGGAAAGCACGCGTCTGTTGCTATTGAATCAAATAGCAAGGATGGAAAGCGAAAACCCGAAAGCGGAGAAATAACCTATGGGTATGACCCCTAAAGAATGGATAGGTCAGTTGGACGATAGCGTCAACATTGAAGGCACGACGCTAGGCGAATATATTTTATTTGCGGAAGATTCTTTGAGGGGGAAAAACCTAGGTATACAAATGAATTATTGTATCGCTCTTTTGGCTTTGCATTATAAGGATTCAACGAGCGGTTCGCAAATAGCATCCGAGATAACCGAGGGTAGCTTTAATGGCATCGCCACGACCGGTGCGGTCTCTTCCATAAGTGAGGGTAAGGTGGCGATAAGTTTTGGTGGTGGCAGTGCAAAAGAACAATCCACCCCGAACGCATTAAAAAGCACCCGATGGGGAATGATGCTGTGGGAAATTTTGAATCGCAAAAATATATACATAGGGGTCACGGGAACGGGTGCGGTTTAAACGCACAAGCGGTGTTTCTGGCTTTCTTCCCTCCGAAGCGACTTGAAAGTAAATCCGGTCAACCATTTTCGTGATTTCCTTTGCCCTTGTGCGTGGGCGAATTGTGAATGTTAAAGGGGACGGCTTCCGTTAATTTGCCCACGCACATTTCATATTATTGCTATATTATAGGGTAAGGGGAACGCGATGATATTTTTTGGCAAAAATGAAAAGGTATACCGGAATGGTGGCGGAAGCTACGACGAGAATGGTATTTGGAAAGAGCAGGGTCAACAAATTGAAGTCACTATGGACATTCAACCTATGAGCCCTTTACAAATTTCGCGGTTACCCGCGTCCTGGAATGTAAATGGTGGTGCTATTGAAATATATACGAGCAGTAAATTAAATGTCTGGAATGATGAGACAAAGCAGAAGGGCGATGTCGTGGTTTGGGAAGGAATGCGGTGGCGGGTAAGACCGGGTGCACATTGGAATAAATTTATTCCCCATTATGAATATATAGGGGTCTACGAGGGGATGGAATAATGGATAACATTTATATTGAATTGAGAAAGAGAATTTTAAGTATACTCGCACAGCGGTTTACCCCCACGCCGAATGTAATAAAAGCATACCAGGCATCGCCCACGCCCACCGAACCATATATTGCTATCTACTGCGGAGATGAGGAAACAATAGGTAGATCGTTTAGCGAATTTATAGTCAACAAGCGGGTGAGAATGGATGAAGCGGAGTTAACTTGTAGGATAATTCAGGGAAAGGGTGGGAAAAATTTGCTTTTGCCTATAATAAATGATTTTAAAAATGAGCAGTATGATGAATGGCAAAAATTGATGGATGGGAATTATATTTATGGAATGAATGTCCTAAATGTGGATGCTATAATTCAGACGCCAAATGAACTCGGTGAAAAGTATGAGATGGAAAGTCATTTTGATTTTGTGCTTTCCATTTGTAGGACGGAAGATATTGCAACCAGTGCGATGGTGGGCGTCCAAATGGAAAGCACAATAGTGAAGGCGAATGGCGATGAGTTGCCACCTGAAACAAGTAATATGGGGGATGTATGAACTTTGCTATGGGAAATTCAAGCGAATGGGATTTGCAAATACTAAACGGTCAGTTCAAAATGATTGAAGGCGAAAATGAGGTGAGTCAAAGAATTAAAAACCACATTCTCTCTTTACGCGGTGAGCTATTTATGAATGAACAGTTTGGCGTGGCGTATTTGGAAATTTTATCTGGCAAAAAGAAGGGGATGGTGCAATCCTTAAAATTGCAGTTGCGAAATATAATTCAATCAACGCGTGGCGTTAGGAGTATTAGTAGTATGGAGATGGGAATGATTGACCGCGATAAACTCGCTGTGGTGTTTGCGGTGCGTGGCGATAATGATGCGTTAATAGAAGACGCGGTGGGGATATCATAATGGCAAATAAATATATAACTGCGAACGGCTTTGAACGACCGACCTTTGCGGAAATTAAAAATGAAATGGTCACCGAGTTCAGAAATATATTCGGCGTGGCGATAGACACAGACCCGACCACCCCGATGGGTCATTTAATAGATCTGTTATCGCTAAAATTTTATGATGTATGGGAAGCGATGCAGGAAATATATACTGGCTTTTCTCCATCTATGGCAACCGGTTTCGCCCTGGATATACTTGCGGACTTATATGGTATCCGGCGTGGCGTGGGCACGCGGTCAAATGTTGAGGTCTACCTATTTGGAAAACCGGATGCGTTGCCCGTGCAAATACCGGCGGGTAAACAGGTGGCAGTAACGGAAGCACTAACTAATAAATTTGAATTGACCAGTCCGAAAATAATAGCTACCACATTTACAAAATGGATAGCGATAAAAAAGAAAGGGAATTGGTCAGCACCCTTGAATATTCAGAGCAATAGCGTTAATCCCCCTATACAGGCGACCGGTATACCAAATGATATAACTTTACAGGCACTCGCACACTATCTAAATACAACCTTCCCAAATAGTGGGGTGCAGTTTGTGTATTACGCAAATCCCGACCCACGGTGGAGTAGTTGGGGGGTAAATATAAATGAAGAGTGTATCGTGATTGAACGCCTGTCAAACGGAACGCTTGATTTAGCTTTGCAGGGTTTTGATATTCTAGGCATCGCGACCACCGCACAGTTCATCGCGACCGTGGATGGTCCAGTTAGGGCTTCGCAACAATCCATTCACACAATACTTACCCCGGTGAGCGGTTGGGTTGGGGTCAACAATACGGAAACTGCGTTACCCGGGATACTGAGGGAAAGCGATGAAGCCTTGCGTATTCGCCGTATGCAAACTTTTACTCGTGGCTATGCAACCCTACCGAATATGGAATTTCAGATACTGAACGGCGTCTTGGGAATAAATTTTTGCCGTGTGGTTGAAAATTTGACCGGGGATATTTTGGATGGGATGCTACCGGGTGGAATAAAGGTAATGATAGCGGGTGCACCGAATGAAGAAGAATTGGCTAGAAAAATATGGGAAGTCAAACCGGCGGGTGCACCGCTGTTCGGTGCACGGGTAATTGAAATAACCGACAGCCACAATCAAATATATCAGGTTCGGTTTGAGGTGCCATCCGTAAATCCGATATGGTTAAAGATTCAATATGAGAGAAGCGAAGAATCGCTACCCCCATCGGACGAATGGACTCCCATCGCGAACGCGATTATTGAAGCGTGGCACAATCAGAACAACGGAATGGGGGTTGATTTGGTTGGCGATAGATTTGCCATTCCCATCTATCAAGCCGTGCCACTCGGAAATATCCGTGTCTACTTTACAGACCAAAATCCCAGCACTACCACAAATCCAAATTGGGTGCGGACATTTGCGGTTGACCCTTCGGTCTTTTATGCAATACAGAGTATTAACTGGGAAGAGGTTGGGAATGGGGTAATTTTATGAGAAAGCAAATGCAAACAATGGAAGAGACCTTGGAACAGGCGTTACTTATGCAGTATCGCCAAAGTCAAAAATATACCTCTTTATTAAAGAATGCGGTGGGTAAGGGCTTTGATAAGATAGGGGAAATGTTTGAGGAGTTTCACCGTGAGGTATTGAATTTGAATAATGTGATGGGTGAGTCTCTTGATTATTTAGGTAATATATTTTCTATACAGCGAATGGGATTGAACGACGAGCAATATAGGACGAAAATAAAAGTGACCCTACCCTCTTCAAACAGTGGCACGATTCCCGAAATACTTTTTTTTGGCGTGATGAAGAGCGGTGATATGAACCCTTGGTTAATTGAAGAACCCAGCGTGCACGCGGTCGTTCTATATACCCCAAACGGTCGCCAGTTGAGTAAGGGCGAATTTAATGGACAGCAGGTGGCGGGAAGGAGTGCGGTGGTCGGTAGTCAGTGCCTTCTCTCCGAATACCCCAGCGACACGGGAAAAATTTTAGGGTTCAATGATGGAACGGGTTGGTTAATAGAAGCGGATGAGTTTTGGAATAATGCACCCACCGAACCCCCTATTCCCCCACAACAGACCGGCAGTCTTGTGATAACCGTATACAAGAGCGATGGAACTGTAACTACGAGTGCTACCGTGGTTGTTAATGGGATTACCCAAACCTCTTCGGCAAACGGCGTATATACATTTAATGATTTGCCGGTCGGGTCGGTCAGTTGGAGCGTTGCCCGTGCGGACCATATCGGTCAACAGGGCACGGCAACAATCACCGCAAATACGACAGCGACCCTGACCGTAAATTTACAAGCCGTGCCACCCTCTGTTGTATATGATTACATTTCATTTAATTTAGCGCAACATATACCTGATCATAATTTTAGGATTACGGTCGGTGGGACGCAGGGCACCGTGGGACAGACCCAGTTTCTAGTACTAAGACAGAGCACCCCAACAAGTTGGTCATTTGTTGACCTATCCGGAGTATACCGCGATACGAGTGGCAGTTTTATCAGCACCGGAAATATGCCGGTTCCCATACCGCTATCGCGAAAGACCGGCACTGTTGCCATAACCGTATACAAGCCCGATGGAACCGTAAGTGCGGATGCTACCGTGGTTGTTAATGGGAATGCACCGAGTAGTTCAAATAATGGCGTATATACATTTAACAATGTTGATGTCGGTAGTCATAACTGGAGCGTTGTCCGTGCGGAGCATTACACGCAAACCGGCACCTTAAATGTAGTCCTTGACACGACCACAGCGTTGAGGGTTGACCTAGTTTTGGTGCCGGTTCAATATATAATAACGTTTACCTTTAATCCGGCGTGGAATGGAAATGCGTTTGTCATAACGGTTGATGGGGTTGCCGGAAGTGTAGGACAGACCGTGTTTACGGTAACGGGCACGGGCACGCGTAGTTGGAGTTTTGCAAGTAACCAACAGTATATAAATAATCAGAATGGGTCAGTTAATGTCACGGCGAATGTGAGCGTGCAAATAAGTATAGTTGATACGACCCCCACAACCGGCACATTGGTGATAAGCGTATATGACCCGAGTAACCAGTTGACGAGCGGATGGAATTTGGAAATAGGTGGCATCAATCATTCGGCACCGGACCCAGCAGCAGTGTTGACTATATCGGGGTTGACCGCAGGGAACCGACAGGGCACATTGACCAAACAGGGTTATGATACGCAGGTATTTAATTTTACCATTACCGCAAACCAGACGACCACCCTTTCAAAGACGCTTGTGGCTACGCTGACCACCGGCACATTTAGATTGATGGGGGTATATAACCAAACAGGGGGGACTAGGGTCACATCTTGGGATTTAATAATAGATGGAAATTATATTACCAGCGACCAGGGCACCGATGGCGGTCAGTTCCCGGTGGTCGTGCAAAGCCTATCCGCAGGGAATCATACGATTGAAGTGAGGGCACCGGGGTTTGATATATATAACAACCCCTACGTCTACATTAACGTAGGACAGACGACCGATCTATCGGTTTATATGGCGCCCTACGTCTTACTATATCCCCCTTGGTCGGATAGTTGGTCGGCGAATTTGGGTATACCGATAACCCTCGTTGATAATAATGGAAATGAAAACACGACAACCCCAAACGGTTGGTTAGATCAATTATACTTTGGTGCGATCAGCCCAGTGTTTGTAGGATTTTACAGCGGGCAGTTTACTAGTTCCACTAGTGGCGATATGTCCGCAAGTAACCCGCAACCCGGAATCCTATGGAGACCTAGAATATGGCAGGGACCGCCACGCAGGGCAAATCAGGGTGAGTTCGTGGTGCAGTTTGTCATTTGGACGATCGGCAACACGACCGATGCGTTGAGTATTGACTGGGGTATAGGGTATGACGATGGCACATATAGCACAATCCTAACTCAAGTCGCGACAGACTTTCAAAATGATGGCACTATGCGCGAAGTGTCGTTGACGGTGCCATCCAACCAACACAGCTTAAACGGTAAACGTATCAGGGCGATGAGAATACGTCCGGTGGGCGTGAGCGTATCGGCAGGGTCTAGGGCGGTGCAAATTTTCATATTTGATTGTTGGTGGAATGGTAGCAACTTCCCCTACTAATTTATATATTATCCTTTTGGAGGTTTGGATTTATGCCGGAAAATTTTAACACTGTGGCAAATTTGCCCGAAATGACGGATGAATTGGGTGCGGAAGACATATTATATATGATTGACCGCAGGTTCCCGAATGGTGGACGCGACAAGAAAATAAAAGCGGTCAAATTGATTCAGGATTTGATGAAATTGATGGGACCACTTCAACCGGGTGACGGCAACGGTCAAATAGATTCAAGGCTACTTTCATACTGGTGCCCTCGTCCTCTTACGCTTGAATTTGCCGACCTACCACACGGATATTCAACCCACTACCGATTAAATTATATAACGGATATACCATCTGGGGTACACCCGGAATATATTGCTATACCGGAAGACTTTAAAATTAGTTCCCAATATCCACCTGGCGAATATTGTAACATAGCTTTAGTATTTCCATTTAAGTTTGATAGTTCAACAGGAATTTCAAGGTATCTACGAGGATTTTTCTTACCACGCTCTTTAATGAATATGTTAAAAGATAAGAATTCAAGGATAATAATTTGCCTACAAAGGGATAATGGTGATATAATGGTGCTATATTCAAAATTGATGAATAAATACCGCGTAGATGGAACATTTTGGCAAAACTGGAGAAGTCCGAGTAGCATGGAAGATGGTTATTTAAGTTTACAAGCTTACGAAGAAGATGCGATAAGAGCAGGTTACGGGCTAAATCATATAATCTATGACCCATTCGGAGAAGTTGATTCTGAGGGAACGCATGAATTAAAAAAATGCCGTGCCGGTTATGTGGATGACCCACTCAGGGGTCTAAATGATTCTAAATTACAAAATATAACTATGCCCGGAAGGAACTTCCCGATATGGACATATGAGGATAGATTTCAAAATTTTAATACACAAAGTATCATCGCGCAAGGTTGGTTTACTCCTATTTCTCCTAAACCATCCATACTTGCAGAAAATGTAATGTTTGATGGGGATTTCGGCGGGATAACTAATTTAGGAATGCTTAACACTACTGAAGTCATTCTTTTATTGAGAGCTAAGATAAGAATCTCTATTGCTTCATCCTTTTCGCCAAGTTTAAACATAGTGGAACAGGTTGGCACCTGTTCCGGTCCACTCGCAAGTTCTCGTGGATGGTGGGTACCCCTACACGTTATTACATATGGAAACTTAGGTGTAGGTGCAATACAAAATAATCTTAGACTTCAACGGATAGTAGGCAGTAACAGCGTAATGTTGGTAGGTGGCTTAACCCTAGGATCTGGTGGGTCAAGTTTAAATTCCCCAGTTGAATTGACGGGGATGCTTGATTTATTAACACCATCATCCGTTTCTAGTTGACCCCATCTATATTTTATATGGACAGCAACGCCCACAACACTATTTGCCAAAACTGCATCTGGAATAACCGGTGCCCATTTGACAGCAAATGCGTCTACGCTATGAAATTTTATTGAAGGATTTCAAATGATATTGCAAGCAGATATAAAGATACAAGCGACCGCACGAGACCGTAAACGGGATGGGTTTGCACCGCCTTCCTATATCGCCTGTATACACAAAGAACAGGTAGAGAAGTTGGAGTTTTATGGCGAAGCAAAAGTCAGAATTTGATAACGTTAAATGTTGGACAGAATGCAGAAACAGCAGTGGCAAATGTATACACTATTTTAAATATAAGGGCGTATCAAAATGCAAGGCGATGGATGTGACCCTCACGCCAAACGATCTAAAATCAAATAAGTGCAATCAAATTATTAAAAGGTGCATTTAATTTTATATATTATTTTCAAAGAGGGGATAGTATATGAATTTACCAGGCGTGGTTTTGGAAAATATGGAGGTGCCGGTTATGGCGTTGCCACCGACCGCTTCTTTTCCCGAAGCACAGGACTTGGCATTACCCGAAATGACCACGGCATTTGATAAACCGGAAACGCAGAATCTACCCGATGTGGTAAGTGGGTTCCCCGAAGCACAGGACGCTTCGTTACCAGGAGTGGTGGTGGAGTTTGCAGAATCAAAGAGCGTCAAATTGCCAACTGTGGCAAATGTGCCACTTGCTTCCCCTTCTATGGGGTTGCCACCTAAAAGTTTCTGGGGTGACAAAGGGTTTAAATTACCAGATTTAGGGATGGTGGCGGTCATAGGTAGTGCGGTCAACCTTGCGTATTCGCTGTTCAAAAAATTCACGACCAAAAAAGACCCTGAAATGAATTTACCACCGATGGTTGATAAATATGTCATACCGGAATACCTCAAACCATTATTTTTCTTTCCCTCAAGTGCGGACGTAAATAATGCGGATGATACTCGCAGAATTGCCGGTGGACCTCCGTATGTTGAAGCTAGGATCGGGATGTTTGGCGGTGCATCGGTTGATATAATGGATGTATTGCCCGATACGGCTTTTTTATTTAGGGCGATTGGTGGCGATGCTCGTGCGGAAAATGGTTTGCCCTTTATTGCAGATATAGATAATCCCAGCACCCATCTAAATTTTGATCTATGCCTTACTGAGAGCCACAACTTTAAGGGCAATCTGTCCACGCATCCCATTGAAGACGGAACAAGCATAAATGATAATTTTAGCGAAGAGGGTCAGGAAAATGAAGTGAGTATGCTCGTTAGCGATTACAGCGTCAATCGCGTGGGCGATGAGTTTAAGAAAGGACAGGCACAGCAAATCTGGCAGGACTTGAAGGCGTGGTTTAAGGAACGACGTCTGGTGGCATTATCAACCACGGTTGAGACATATGAAAATGTAATCATAACCGCTTTACATACCGAACGCGATGGTGAGAGTGGACAGGCTTTGAAAATTGATATTACCTATAAACCGGTCAACAATGTCAAATTTAAGAGTGGGCAAATTTCAACCGTGCCTTCAAAACCAAAGAGCACGCCATCCAAAAAAGCACAGGCACAAAAGAATAATGGAACGACCTCAACAAGTGCACCCTCAACAAACACGACGCCCGTGGATGAGCAGTAGGAGAAAATATGTTGGTAATAAATTTTGATAGTAGCGTGGGGTGGGATCAGAGGGCTTCCGTGCAGTTGGAGAATAAAATGGTCAACCTCCGAATCCAGTGGAATGAGGTTGCCAGTTATGCTTTTATGGATATAGAGGTCTATGAAAAAAATGACGAGGTGCAAAAAAGAACCGGAATTAAGTTGGTCCCGAACTGGCATTTATTGCACAATACCGGATATCATAAATTAAAGGGCGAATTGTTTTTACTCCGCACAATAAATGAAAGACCGGCGGAATTTGAATATATTATGTTGGGTAGGGAGTATTGTCTATATTATTTTACCCCCGAAGAGTATAATCAGTGGAGAAGAAAAAATGGCTTTTCTTCGTAGACATAAATTACTTGTGAGCGATGCCGTGGTGGGCGATGGCAGTGCAAAGGACATATCCGATTTGCATTTTTCCTACGAGATTAAACGGACAATAGATTGGAAGGAAAATTTAGCAGAAATAAAGGTCTGGAATTTAGGTGAGAAGAGCAGAAATGAAATGGTTGACCAGGGCAGTCAAATTGAATTGTGGTTTGGTTATGAGGATGAACAGGGCAAGTTTGGTATAATATATTCAGGTAACGTGCTACGCGTGGAAAATGTAAAGGAAAATGATGGCTTTTGTTCAACCATATATTGTGCGACCGCACGAAGCGGTGAGTTGCCCTTGTATAATAAGACCGTGAGTGCCAGCTACCCGAAAGGAACGCTGTTCAAGGATATAATGGAGACCGTCTGTGAGGATTGTGGAATGTTTTTGGATGGACAAAATATCGGGGATGACCTCAAACTAATAAACAATCTCGTATTTACCGGCACCTTCCGAAAGTTTTTGGAACATCTAAATAAAATTTTAAAATCCATAAATTATTCCCTCAGTATAGACAACAATAGCGTGGGCGTATATCCGACCACAGCCATACCGACAAACTCCGCTTTTGAAATTTTGTCTTGGGAAACCGGGTTAATGCAAATACAGGATATAACAAGTCAAATAGACAAGGATATGAAAGGGCAGTTGACCAAAGCGGGTCTAAAAAGAAAGTGGGTTGCCGGTAAGTGTTTAATAAATCCAGCAATCAAGTGCAACTCACTCGTGCAAATAGATACGGCGGGAAAAATCCCATCCCTTGAAAATGCAAATTTTATGGTATACTCATTAAATATAACGGGCAGTAATTACGACAACGAATGTGTTATGAATTTTATGATGATTCACTAGGGGGTCAATATGGAAAATGTGGGAATGTCCCAACAGTTGGAAAATGTGATTGAAGGTGCGGTGCAGAATATACATACCAGCTTTCCGGCAAAAATTATTTCACTTGACAAAGACAGTGGACTTGCCACGGTGCAGTCCTTGGTCAACCTTACCGACCAACTCGGTGAGATAATTGAAGCACCGCAAATACCGGAAGTTCCCGTCTTCTTGCCAGGTGGTTCAAACTGGTCCTTACTAGGGACGGTGGGTGTGGGGGATAAGGGTCTCTGTATAGTGAGTGAATGCAGTATTGAAAGTTTTAAAAATAGTTTGGAAGCAAGTCAACAGAGCGATGAGACCCGACATAATATAACGGATGCTATATTTCTACCGGGTTTTCAAAATCTGGGTGGAAAGTTTGGAGCTACCGTAAAGTTTGAACATATAGGTATGGCAGTAAAAGATAAATTATTTTTATTTGATAATGGCAAATCAACAATGTATAAGGAGATGAATAAAATTTATGATTTGATGTCCGAATTTATGCAAAAGGTAATGTCTACTTTTACAGCGGGTAGTGCGGGTGCATTTGCACCCGGTGCCGCTTTCGGCACCGGATTTACGGAAGTCCAAAATGTATTCACGAAATTAAATCAGGAAAAGGGCAAGTTGACGGAATTTTTTACCGACAAGGATGCGAGTGGCACAAGCGGTAGCACGCCTTCTGGCAGTGCACCGCCAAAAACCCCCCAACCGGACAAACCAAATGCCAGTGCGAAGGCACTCGCACAACAACTAATTTCTAATCTTCCCACGCTTGATACCGTGCCGATTGCCGGTAATGGAGCACCGGCAGCAGGTTTGACCGCATCGCTTGTAGCGGCTTTGTCCGCTTGGGTGGGTCAAGTTATGGATGGTGGGAAATAATTTTATATATTATTTAGGTTCAACAATTTAATATCTGAATTATCAGGTAGGGGAGTATACAAGATGTCAAGGCTTGATGAAATAGTCAAAGTCAACATAAGAAACGAGAGTGCTTCTATCGCGACCGCAAGTTTTGATAGAATTTTAATACTCGTCAACGATGTTTCAACTTTGGAAATTAAAGAGTATACCAAATCGGACTTATCCGACTTGAGGGCACTCACAGCACAAGGGGGTCAGTCCGCAGATGCGATATTTGGACAAGACCCAGCACCGACACGGGTGGTTGTTGCCACCTTGGGTCAACCGGCTTCGTGGACTGATCAAACCATAGCGGAGAAGTTACAGGCGATTATAGATAGCACGCTTCAGTTCTATTATGTCGTCTGTGCCTTCGGCGTGAGCGATGATTCCACCGACAATACCACAGGCACCTATGACGAGTTTCTCGCAGGACTTAAATCATTTGTGCTTGCGAATGAGAAGATGTGCATTTTACATCCAAAAGATAATGCAAAAATTCTCACAACAAAACTAGCACAGGGCGATACCGCTTTAGATAGCTTGATTGGGTTGACCAGTAGGTTTGCTATAATCGCAGGGACACAATCGCCACTAGGAACGGGAAATGACGAACAGGTCTCTTCCGCTTGGGTTGGTAAATGTGCGACCTATGAACCGGGCAGTCTCACGTGGGCGTATAAAAATTTAGGTGCATTCGCAACTCCTAGAGTTTTTTCAACAACGCAGTTTACTAATTTGAAAAATAGATTGGTAAACTGGTATGAAAAAATTGCAGGGCAAAGCATTACGAGACGCGGAACGACCCTAGATAGTTCCTACTACATTGACAACCGCGTGGGTATAGATTGGATAAAAGCCAGGTTGCAGGAACGCGTCTACGCCTTACTTGTGGCAAATTCAAAAATACCCTATAATGACGCAGGTATACTTTTAATAAAGAGCGAAGTTTTGGGAGTATTAAATACCGCACAGAATATGGGAATCTTGCAAAGTGAAGGAATGGAAGTGTCTGTTCCAGCATTTGCGGATATACCTGTTCAGGATAGAATGGATGCGGTGCTAAAAAATGTAAATTGGCGTGCGTTGATACAGGGTGCTATCCAAACTGTAGAGATTAACGGCGTGGTAACTTGGTAAGGGGGATAAGATAATGGCAACAGAAGGAACAGTGAAGACCTACGATCCTAAAAAGGTCGTGGTAACATTTGCAGGAGTGACAATATCCGGTTATATGGATGGCACATTTGTAAACGTGGCACCCGGTGGTGAAGCGTTTGAAAAACATAAAGGTGCGGATGGCAGTATTGACCGCGTCAATAAATCGGAATTTGGTTTCCGCGTTACATTGACCCTCAAACAGACATCTCCCATTAACCCCATCTTGGCGGGTTTGCTAAATGTTGACAAATTGACAAACGCAGGCATCGCCACACTTTTAATCCAGGACTTAAATGGTTCAGGCATACTCACGGCACCGCAGGCGTGGTTGGTTCAAGACCCCGAAAGCGATTGGAGCGATAGTATGTCAGGTAGGGAATGGATTATAGATACCGGGCTTGCTACCTATATACCCGGTGGCAACAAATAGGGAACCTTCTTCTCAAGGTCAACCCGCACGGTCATCTTTTGAGAGATTGACAGGGAACAGCGTGCGGGTTGATTTTTTTTTGTGAGCTAAATTTTATACCAACCATCTCTGATTAGCCCCCCCCTTTCTTCGTTTTCTGCTTGCGAATATTCTTCTTTGCATTCTTCGCAACAAAACCCATCACCTGATAGGTTTGTTATTGCTTTTGCTTCTATCTGCTCTCCGCAGTAAGTGCACTCATTTTCTTTTATCCATATAATTTACCCCCGCCTTTCAAAATCCATTTGTGGATTTATGTACGCTATTTTTCCTGAGCCATTATTTTTTCCCGAGTCCTTAATATAGGATTTCACTGATTGAATGGATACGTTCAATGCGTCTGCTACTTGCGGAGCTATTTTGTTCCAAACAGCCCAACCTTGCTCACGCACATAATAGGATCCCGCCGCGTGCATTTTTGCCTTGTCTATCATTTTTCTACCCACCTTGTGCCTTCGGCACTTTTTAGTTGGTCAACATTAACCAACTTTATATATATAATATAATAAATTATTTTCAAAAGTGGGCAAAAAATGTTAACTTTTTTAACTTTTTTTGCGAACCTGCGTTTTTACGCAAATTTCGCAGGTTGACCCCAAACATTTTTTAACTTTTTTTTGTGGACTAGGGCAAATTCAATGAAAAATGTGTAAAATACAATGAATTAAGCCTGTGGCACAGGGCAAATTTGCCCTGGTAGGGCAAATTTTGCGTTTTAAGAGGGCAAATTTCAACTTTCTATGCTCTTTAAGCCCTTGACCCGCCAAACCGCCAAAACGCCGAAGGCGTGCCGTTAAAATGGAAAGATTATTTTAAAGGGCAAAAATAAAGCCTTCTAAACCGCTTTTTAATGCAAATACGGCAAAAATGCCCTCAAAAAAAAACGGGGTTGCCACTTTCCTATTTAGGGCGATTTCTCAATGTTGACAATAGACCCTGTGCCACCTTTTGCTTGATTGTTAAAGAGGGCAAAGAATTAAAGTCCTTGTATTTGGTAAAGGTATGCGTAAAAATAATAACCTCAACTCCCAGCACCATTAAATTTTTTGCCAGCTTTTTGGCGTTCTTTTGACCCGCTTCATCGTTATCAAAATAAATGACCACCCGCTTGAAGTTGGATAGTAGTAACATTTGTGCCTTGCTAAGTTGCACGCCGAAGCCACAGACCGCGTCCGGTATACCCAGGTCCCACAAATCAAAAACCCCTTCAAATAATACGACCGCTTCATAATTTTTTGCAACCTGATAATTATACAACAGCTCTTTTATAGGGGTGGCAAATTCCTGATCCGCATTTAAATACCGTGCAGTGCTTCCGATTGCACGGCACAAAAAGGAACTGACCACGCCTTCGGCATCGGTGACCGGAATTACAATGCAGTTGCGATATTCCTTTCCCTTGAATTTGCAAATCCTGGTAAATCTGATTTTATATAGCGTAATTAAATCGGTCACATCCAACTGTCTCTTTTCTAAATACTTTATATGAACTTTGGATGGCTTTTCCTCACCGGGTAATTCAATAAATTTTTTGTGATTTATGATTTCCGCTTTGTGCTTTCGTGGGAGTGAGGAGTAAAGAGCATTTATATCATTATAGCTAACCTTCAAAAGCGATAGGGTCCTTGCAAGTGAGTTTTTACCACATCTCCAACAGTTATATCCCAGCGTGGGGGAAATACCGCCGTGAGTTGAGTTATCGCCACAGTGCGGACAACTAATGTTGACCCAACCACGCGTTATATTTTTGCCACGCTCTTTATATGGGATATTATATTTTTGCAAAAGTTCAATTAAGTTCATTTTAAATTCTCTATCCACGCCATAAGTTCCAGTTGTGCGGGTCTATTAAGTCTACCCATCTCTTTTTTAAGGCAGTCCAAAAAATCCATCCCGACAAAGCCACTATCAAATTCAATCTTGGAAAGGTTGCTACCCGCTTTCTCCACTGTCGTTTCCTCCACAAAGAGATAATCCTGTTTGATGGGAATTGCCCTTTCACCCACATAGACGACCGGTTGATATGTCGTCATATCGCGGACCTGTATGTTAATGCACCCGGGATTTATCACGGTGCATTTTTTGCCCTTCCAAATATAATGGTGGTGGCAGTCACCGCAACAAATTAACTTCGCCTGTGGGAATTGTTTTGGCAAATCTTCCGCACTTATTCCCACGCCAGGTGGTAACGGATGTTTTGGGTCAAACACGAGTTGATGGGTGAATGCGGTCGGTTCGCCGGTCGGTGCATCCTTTCCAAAACTCATCGCATCAAAGCCTTCAAAATTATTTTTCATTTCCTTGATGACACCACTCGCAAATAAAATACCGATGGAACTATTATCAAGGTTATCGTAGTTGTGATATGGCAAATCGTGATTTCCAGCTATGGCGTAGACCGGAATTTCCCAGGTTGACAGCTCTTGTATGACCCTTGAAATGAGTAATTCGGATTGTCGTGGGGTATTAAAGAGGTCACCGAGGGCGAAAATGTTTTCGCATTTTTCCTTCTTGGCAATTGCATAAATTTTTTGAAGGGATTGGATTTGAAAAGTTAACCAGTCCTTACATTCAAGACACTTTGGACAATCATCGCGTAAATGCCAGTCCGCAGTATACAAATTTACTTCTTTCATATTGCACCTCGTTAATTATAGGGGTATTAACCTGTGGGCTGTCCGCAAGTAGGACAGAGGTTCATTGTCTTTAATTCTTCCATAACGTCTTTCAAATCGGCATTTGCAAATTTATATTCCTTCCGCCACGCGGTCAATAATTCCAACCGCTTCTTTTTCTCCGTTAGCATTTTCACACCTTCGGTATATATGGTAAACTGCTCTTCCAACTTATCAAAGCCGATAAATTTTTTAAAAAGTAGTGCAGATGCCGAAATTGATTTTAATGCTCTTAAATTTTCCAACTTGGATTTTACGGCGGTCAAATCGGCATTTATTGCTTTTGCATTTTCAATCTTGGCTTCAAGTTGCGATAGACGGGATAGTCCGGTCAATACTTCTTCTGCCTTACTCTTTTCTTTTTGCAACGTCTCAAGTTTATCAAGTTGATTGCCGATTTTAATGCAGTCCATTTTTTTCTTTTCATAATTGACGCATAAATTTTCAAGGTCATCAAATCCGATAAAAATTTTCAGACGCTCTTTGCATTCATTTATATTTCGCTCCAGTTTTTGCAACTGCGTGATTTCGGCGATTCTGTCCCCTTGTTTGTTCTCACCCTGTTCCAAATTTTCAATCTTCTTATGGAGTTTATCAAAGCCACGGAAATTGTTTAGGTGATCGGTGCACCGCTGTAAATCATTTGCCGTATTCTTTTTGAGAGATTCAACTTCGCGTATGGTGGTTTTTGCCATCTTCAATATATCGGTCAATCTCTCAAGTCCACAAAGCTGTCTGATATATCTACTGCTTTCCCCATCCGATAGGGAAATTAAAAAATCAACATCGCGTTGCGATTGAAAATTTAATTGATTTAATGGGAGTAATTTGTAGACCTCTTCCGGCACATCGGTCTTTATTGCTTCATAGCTCGTTACCTTTTTACCCTTGTAAATGCGATAACAGTTTTCTTTTGCATCTTTATACCGGACTATTTTCGTCAACTCATCCAACTCCAACACGACCTTACAATAACCCTCAAGTTTGCCGTTTTTCATTTGAGTGGTGTTAATAAAGGAATTGCCGGTCGGTCTATTGAAGACAAGCCACTGTAGACCGCGAATGATTGCACTCTTTCCGGAATTGGAAATACCCATTAACACTGTAAAATGTTCAAAGGGTATTTCCGTATTGCGATGCGATTGGAAATTCTCTAAAATGAGTTTCATCCCTTACTCCGCACAAAGCCCTGTATTTGTAATTTGCATAGCATTTCAACAGCGGAAATTTTTTTGTCCCACGCTTCCAGCTTCACACGCAACAAATCGGCTTTTTCTAATGCAACGTTGACCTTGTCCTGGTATTCAATGACCTGTTCATCCATTTGAACAAGGTTTGCGATTTTAGCTTCCGTCAGTTTTTCGCCACCGGATGCCCTTTCGCGAATCTCATTATCTACCTTTGCACGGCAAATTTTAAGACCGTCAATCATTTCATTCTTCTCCCTTTGGGCGTGCACAAATTCTTGACCGATTTCAAAATAGCGATGTGCATTCCACTTCAACTCGCTTTCCAAATCGGTTTCATCTATATCAAATATAGATTTACCCTCTGTGGCACAGTAACCCGCTTTCGGGCTTTCGCTCTTCGGTTTATCCGCTTTCACGGCACCGTATCCTTTTTTCTCATTCATAGGTTTACTCCGTTGGTTCCTTGGTTGCTTCTTCATACTTTTGCAAAGAAGTTTCAATATCCTTACGCAGGACTTCCAACTCGCGTTCGGCGGTTTCCTCGTCCTTTATAAGCGATTTAATTTCCGCGTCTAGGTCTTTTATTCCTAACTCCTTTAGTTGGCGGTCAAGTGATTTCATATCGCTTTCCGCCACGAGTTTTCTTTTTTGCAACTCTTTAAATCTTTCTTGCACAGTTGGCATTTCTTACCTCCAACTAATATAATTGGGTATACTTAATTTGCTATATTGCAAATAAATACAGGGGGTAAACATGGAGCTAGTGGTAACGAGCTATAGTGGTAGTCTAATCAAGACATCTTTCTTAGACAAAGGGGTCTATAAGTTAGCGGAACCGGTGGAATGTAATGTCTACATTGAGGGTGAGGGAAGGCACCGATTCATAATGGAACCGGGCTTTCCCACTAATATGAGAAGCGGTAGTCATTGTATAGATGGGGTTATTCCAAAGTTTACAAGCAACAACGACTACAACCTTGCCATTCTCGTTCACGATTTTAATTATACGAGGAACTCGCAGGGTGAGCACTATGTGAGTCGGGAATTTGCCGATAATCTTTTACGGGAAATGACCAGGCATAGTAAAACATTAAATGCTTTTCAAAGGGCACTTATGTTTCGGGCACTGAGAATGTTTGGAAATTCAGCGTATGAAAGCTATAACGACGAGGAAAAAGTATACAAGGACGCGGGTCTATATATGTCATATCGCTACTACGATAAATAAAAATTTGCTATATTATATATCTAGCGGTAAGGGGTGGATGTTTTTACATATAGTGGCAAGCTAGTATTAATATCCGTTTCGTCCCCCTTACCGCTTTTTATTTTTAAAAAAAATTTCCTATATTATTCCCATAGCATTACCATCAAAAGCTATTCCTAATACGGGAAATTACTCATTGATGGTAAAGTGCATACGACACAGCACCGAACAAAAGACGAAAATGAATTGTTGCGGATGATTGCCATGGGTCGGTCGCAGGGTAAAAGATTTTATCTTGACGGAGTTACGATATAAGGTATTATGTCAACCGAGAAAGGGGTAACTATTGCAAATGCAAAGAACGGCGGAACTAACAAATCCGTGTCACATAATAAACTGACTGTCAAAATGTCAATCTATGTTGAAGCGAAGCCCAGAATGGAGAGTAGCGGTCAACTTATTGTGACAAGAGGGCGTATCCAGAATTGGAATATAATAGTCAAGTCGTAGGTAAATAAGCGGATACCACCTACGTTAAAAATTCCTTCAAAGCAAAGTCAACCGAAGGGCTGATAAGGCTTGTTCTCCTTTGAAGTTTATATGCATACTGCCTTAGTTGGTGTATACAAGTTAAACAGAATTTAGGGTTACTTCGGTAGCCCTTGTTCTGTTTAACGCACCTGTCAAAGTTGCAAAAACTTTGATCCTGTGCGGTGAATTTGCTTCCGGATTTGCCATACGGCAAATTTCTGAAGTGCTAAATAAAAAGTATTTACCGTTTTGCCGAAGGCACATTTTAAGGAAAGCTAAAAAGAAATTTTCAAAGCCACGGGTATATCCGAAATTGAATGGAAAAAGCAAATGTATACCGGAGATAAAAGGAAAGGGAATTGCAAATGTATACCGAAAAGAAGCGATTGGTATACAGAAGGCAAATACAGAGGGCAAATATGTAGACCCTTTAATTTGCATTTAAGGAAAATTCCGTCTTTTCATTTTTTGGCGTATTCCGTTTTCATTGCCCTATCGTTTCCGAATGCACCTTGCTATATTAAATATATGACCCATTATCAACTACTCCGCGATGCCGGATTTCTCTATGACTTCCGCGATGCCGATTACCCGCTTTCCGGACTGCCTTTTCGTGCCACGCTTGAACAAATGATTGAACGTTGGAGGTGGGAAGGTCGTGATGCAAAAAAGACGGCGTTGGACCTCTTTCTAAAGTGGGGTCTAAATTTTGAACCGTTGCCACCTTTTTACAGGCGATTTGCAAATACCCCACTTGACCAAATAATTTTACAGGTGCCCTTGCGTGAGATATGGAAGGCGTATTTTTTGGAGGTTCATCCGACCGATGTAAAGGGTTTTTGGGTGAGGGCGTTATGGTGGGGCGAAAAAATAGTCGAGGGTGGGGAAGGATGGTTTGAGAATCACCCCTGGTCACACTTTCACTTTGCGGAAGTTTTGGCGGTGCTGTTTGAGTGGATGAGATTTGTGCACCGCAAATACGCACCCATTGAAAGGGAATTGGATGGAATGAACGCGTGGCTTTGCGAAAAATATGGAAGCGAATATGAAATTAAATTTGACGAGCATAAAATTTACGAGACTGTGAAGGGTGAGGGTGGCGATGAAAATGTGCAAAAATGGAAGTGAGCGTTACGCGGTCGCAAATGGTGGTAGATTGCTATGCTCTTTTCGTGAGGTCAACGAAAGTATGCGTAAATATATTTTATCCCGGTTGGTCTGCGATTTTAATTGCGATTGGATGGGTGGGCGTTGTATAATGCAGGATACCGAAATAAATAGGGAGAGGTT
This sequence comes from Treponema sp. R6D11, assembly GCF_054786075.1. NCBI lineage: Bacteria > Pseudomonadati > Spirochaetota > Spirochaetia > Treponematales > Treponemataceae > Treponema > Treponema sp. R6D11. The sequence goes on from NZ_BDHD01000021.1 coordinate 20,270, forward strand.
GATCGGTCTAAAATTTATGATAGAGGATTTGTAGGAATTTTATTTATGGAGTATTTTCTCAAGAAAGCGATGAATATAGAACCGGCGGAAGTTGCCGGTGACCGCTTCGGTGATTTCGGGGAATTGAAGAATGGCAAATTTGAAAAGCCCAAAAAAGACAAGGTGAAATTATATGGCGTTGAAAATACGACGGAAATTATTGTATCGTGGAGTAGCAATGATAAAAATGAATGGAAAAAGGTTTTGGATTTTATTAGGCGAATACCCGGTAGGAGATATAACAATAATACAAAGAGATGGCACATTGACAAGAGCAGGAACGCACGGGACATATTGACCGCATACGGCTTTCGCATAGATGTGGTAAAGGAAAGGGTGGATGCGTTTACCAGCGTCACAAATTGGAAACATTTATATCCATTTTTGCGGAGTTATCAGGTTGAGGATTTAAAATTTTTGGAGAGTAGGGGTGGACGTGGGTTAATTGCCGATGAGATGGGACTTGGTAAGACGTGCGTCAGTCTGGTCTACGCGGATAAATTGAAACCGGTGACCCTTTGTATTGTGAGGGCAACCACAAAGAATCAGTGGGCTTCGCAAATAGAAAAATTTACGACATTTAAAAATGTGTATATTTGCAACGGACAGACCGCGCATAGGGTTGACGCGGACATTTATATAATAAATTGGGATATACTGGTGCACTGGGTCGGGAATGGTGGAAAGTTTATGGGCTCATCGCGTCCGATTGAATTGGTAATCAGCGATGAATGTCAGGCGTTGGCAAATATGAAGTCACAAAGGACGAAGGCGTGGATCGCCTTGATGCGGAATGTAAAGTGGAGTATACCGATGAGTGGGACGCCGTGCACGAGTAACCCCGTTCAGTTTTTTGCGGTATTAAATAATTTGGAACCGAAAAAATTTTGGAATCAGTGGCAGTATATGAAAAGATATTGTAACCCGCGCTTTAACGGCTTCGGGATGGTATATGAGGGTTTGAGTAATGCGGGTGAGTTTAAGGAGTTGATCGCACCGCTTTTTATCAGGCATTTAAAAAAGGATTGGTTAAAGGAGTTGCCGGAAAAGGTATATAATGTGGTGGAGTTGGATGTAAAAATTGACAAAGCGGAAAATGAGAGAATTGTGGAATTGCTTGAAAATAATGGCGATATTGTAAATGCGAATACGCTCTTTTTATGGCAACAGAAGCGGAAGGAAGCCATGAATTATATAACGGATTGGTTGGATGATAACCCGGAAGAGAAGTTGGTGCTCTTTTGTTGGTATAGGAATGTGGTTGATGAGTTGGGTCTACTGTTGCAAAAATACGGCACGATAAAATTTTATGGTGGATCGGAAAGGGATGGCGTGGAACAATTTATTGCCGATAAAAAGAAGCGGGTATTTGTTGCGAATATGGTGAGTGGTGGCGTGGGAATTGACGGGCTTCAAAATGTATGCAGTAACGCATTCTTTGTTGAACTCCGGATGGTTCCCGCTTCGCATTTACAGGCGGAAGATAGATTGCATAGACTTGGTCAGTCCGGAAGCGTAAACATAACATATTTAATAGCAAGGGAAGGCGTGGAACGGAGAATGTGTAAAATGCTAAACAAGAGACTTGAGACCCTTGGTGAGATGTTTGATGAGAAGAGAAATGAATTTGCGATGCTTGAAAAGCCGAAGCAACTAGCATTTAATTTTTCAAAGGGGAATACCCCATTAAAATAAATAAAGGAGTTTTTATGTTGAATGTGATTATTGCACGGGGTAAAGTTACGGACGGGGGTCAACGTGGATAAAGAGCGATATTTTTTGGCACGCATTATCACCGATGGTCGTTTTGCAAATAGGGTAATCGGATTTCTGCGGACGGAATACTGGGATAGCGATTTTGAAAAGCGGGTGGCGTCCTGGTGCTTTGAATATGTAAAATTATACAAGACCGCACCGGGAATCGATATAGAAAAGATTTGGGAACGCGAAGCGGTTGAGGAGAATGACCGTGCACTGTTGCATAAATTTTTATCAAAGCTAAATACGGATTTTGAGGAAAACAAGGCAACCGATTACGACGTGGATGAATGCGAAGCGTGGGCGAAGGAAAAAGCCCTTGAGTTATTAAAATGTTCATTAAATGAAAATTCCGATAATGGCAACTACGACCTGATGGAAAAAGCCGTCGGGTCTTTTGTGCTACCAAAGCGATTACAAAAACAATCATTTGACTTGGCAAATAGTGCAAAGGTCAAACAGGCATTCCTTGAGTTGGATGAGGGCGAAGAGGTATTTCACATTCCCGGTATACTCGGTGATCGCCTTGGTAAATTTAAGAAGGGCGATTTTTGTGCGTGCCTTGCACCTCCGAAAAAAGGTAAGTCATGGTGGATGGTAAATCTAGCGATGGGTGCGGGTCTACAAGGAAAAAATGTGCTGTATATAAACCTTGAGATGCGTGAGTCGCAGTTGGTGCGGAGATTTTACCAAAATTTATTTTCTATGCCAAAACGGACAAAGACCATTCGCATTCCAAAGTTCCGCTTGAAAGCGGAAGGCGATACAAAGGTTGAATTATATTACGAGGAAAAGCAAAAGGAAAGCAAATTTACCGATGATAAATTTATTAAAGAATATTTGGCAAAAATAAAAAGGAATTTCCCTTTACGGTTACCACGCATACTGACCTATCCGACTATGTCCCTGTCAATAGATACATTGAAACAGGCGGTTGATGATGAGTATAAGAGCACCGGGTGGTACCCCGATGTCATATTTTTGGATTACGCGGATCTAATGATTGCAAAGGGTCGGTTCAATGAAGAGCGTCATCGGCTGAATGATGTCTGGTCATCGCTTCGCGGTTATGCTATGGAAAGCGATATTTGCATTGTCACCGCTTCGCAGTCCGGTAGACAGGGATTAAATGACAAGGATATAGGGGTCGGGAATGTTGCCGAAGATATGAGAAAGGTCGCACACGTGACCAAAATGTTTACGCTAAATCAGACCAAGAAAGAAAAAGAGGTTGGGATAATGCGTATACGTTGCGATATTGAAAGGGATGACTACAGCACGAGTAGTGAGGTCGTGGTGACGCAGTGTTATGATATAGGGAGTGCATTTTTACAGGCGGTCAATGTCCGCGATTATTATGAACCCGATATCGATTTAAAAAAGAAGTCGGAAGGTAAATTGAAAAAGAAAAAAGAGATGGAGGTTGAAGATGAATGAGGTGCAACTAAAAGAGCACAAGGCACAGTTGGCATTGAACCAACAGGGACGATGGCGTATGGCAAATCCCGAAAAGTATAGGGAGTATCAGCGCCGTTATCGCAAAGAGCATCCCGAACTTTCGGAGAAGCAAAAACCATATATCAAAAAGTGGGTTCAAAAAAATAAAGAGCATTTGCAGGAATATAGAAGGCGTTATTATTATGAAAATCGCGATGTTATTCTAGCGAAGCAAAGGGAAAGGACCAGGCAAAGACGCGAAGAGCGTCAGAAAATAAAAGTAAGGGCATTAAATAAAAAGAAAAAGTCAACCCGAATATAATAAATGAGGTAGAAATTATGTTATATCAAAAGCACAGACCGACTAATGTTGACGAGATGGTCGTAAATAAAAAAGAGTTTGAAAAGTTTATGGCAAACTTTGACAAACCAGGTGATCAGCATTCGCATGCATATTTGATTTATGGTGCAACGGGTTGTGGCAAAACGACACTAGCTAGAATGGCGTGTTCTGCTTTGAAGGCAAATGTCATTGAAATAAATTCAGCACAGAATCGTGGCATTGATACCATAAGGGAGATCACGGCAATAATGAATCTTCCGGCACTTGCAGGTGCGAAGATAGCGTATATAATAGATGAGGTGCATCGCACGACAAAGGACTTTCAAGAAGGAATGTTGAAGCCCTTGGAAGATTGCCCGAAGCACATTTATTTTTTCCTTTGTACAACCGAACCAAATAGTCTACTTGAGACCGTAAAAAATAGATGCCAAAAAGTTGAAATAAGTCCGCTTGAAGATATTGCCTTGACGGAGTTGGTAAAAGCAATTGCAAAAAAAGAGGGTTACAAAATTACGGATGATACGGTCAGTGCCATTGTTGAAAATTCTATGGGTAGTGCCCGTAACGCTCTTACCACGCTTGAAAAGGTTTTGGGCGAAGATGAGGATTCAGCCCTTGACCTGATCAACAAAGAGGGCGAAAGCGATAATGTCATTTCCCTGTGCCGGTCGCTTTTGAAGTTGGATTGGAAGGGTTGTCAAAAAATACTAAAGGACTTCAAGGAAGACGCGGAGAAAAGCCGTAGGGTCATTTTGTCATATATGGCGAAGGTGGCGATTATGTCGGGTAATCCGAACGCACTGAGGGCACTATATATATTTAGGAATAATAATACTTACGACAGCGGTATACCCGGTCTGGTGAGTCTTTGTCACGAGGTATGCGATGACGAGTAGCAT
>NZ_BDHD01000022.1:0-24343 GCF_054786075.1 Treponema sp. R6D11
GAATTGTACGCTCCTAATGATGATAAAAATATATTGCCAAATGAGCGTGTTTTTTATACTGCGCGTAACGCAATGTATATTGATACCGTAAGGCAGTTAATAGGGAAATTGCCGAAGGAAACACAAAAATATTTTCTGGCTCCTTTGTTGTCGGAGGCTTCGATACATGCAAATACTTCGGGGGTTTTTAAGGGGTTCTATAAAAATAAAGAAACGGGAATCGGTCAATTTGGCGGTAAAAATCAAGACGCATTATTCAGAATAAAAGGCGGCATAGAATTGCCGTTTCCGGTATTCAGTAATTTTAATTGCGATACGCTTATCTATAACCAAGATTCAAATGAACTGATAAAATCGTTGCCGGAAGTTGATATTGCGTATTTAGACCCACCTTATAATCAACACCCTTACGGGTCAAATTATTTTATGTTGAATTTAATTTTAGATTATACCCGTCCCAAAAACACAAGCAAAATTTCAGGCATACCGGAAGGTTGGAATCGTTCCGACTACAACAAAGGACATCGGGCATTAATAGCGTTGACTTCTCTTGTTGAAAACATAAAGGCAAAATATGTGATAATTTCATTTAATTCCGAAGGTTTTATAAGCGCCGAAAATATGAAAACTATGTTGACAAAAATAGGCTCGCTTGAAGTATTGGAAACAAAGTATAATACTTTTAGAGGAAGCAGAAATTTGAATAACCGTGATATTCATGTAAAAGAGTATTTGTATTTACTGGAGAAATAAAAACGATGACCCATTACAAAGTCTGCCGCCTGTGTCCCCGAAACTGCGGAGTTAACCGCCTTGAGGGAGAAATCGGCTTTTGCGGAGAAACCGCTGAATTGCGAATAGGGGCGGCGGTTATTCACAAGGGCGAAGAACCTCCGTTTGTCGGAACAGGCGGCTCTGGGACAATTTTTATAAGCGGGTGCAACTTAAAATGCGCCTTTTGCCAGAACTACCAAATTTCGCAAGGACAGGACGCAAATAATTTAACAGCCGCCACAAGTCTTGGCAGAGCGGTTTCTCCGCAGGAGTTTGCGGAAATCTGCGTAGCGTTATGCGAAAAGGGAGCGGAAAATATTAACATTGTTACGGGAAGCCACGTTGTGCCGGGACTTATCGAAGGGTTTATCGCAATGCGAAAAGCAGGCGTAGAATTGCCAATTTTATGGAATTCGTCGGGGTATGACAGCGTGGAAGCGTTGGAGTTGCTAAAGGACTATATTGACATTTACCTTCCCGACTTAAAAACATTGGATAGCAAAGTATCAACAGAATTTTTTAATGCACCGGATTATCCAGATGTAGCGGTAGCGGCTATTCTTAAAATGATTGAATTAACGGAAAAAAAGTTCCCTAATAACGCGCGTGAAAAAATTATTATCCGCCACCTTGTTTTACCGGGTTATTTAGAATCGAGTCGTTCCGTTTTACGCTGGTTTGCGGATAACGTTAAAAATCGGGCAATGCTTTCGGTAATGACACAATACACGCCAATTCCGGGAATAAAACGGAAAATGCCGCAAAATTATTTGTCGGCGGAAGAATACGAAACTGTCATTAAATGGTTGGAAGAATTTAAAATAGAAGACGGATTTTGTCAGGAGCTTGTAACAGGGAGCGATTGGTTGCCGGATTTTAAAAAGGCTAACCCTTTTTCATCGGAACTTTCAGTTCCTGTGTGGCATTACCAGCCGAATTTTAATCCGAAGGTTATACCAAAACCGGAGCCGTTCCAAACTTGACTAATTTTATGCGATCTAAGATTCGCTCCAATATCAATTTCGCATGCTTTAACGTTTACTGCAACGCCATAACTGTTTACATACATTCTATCGGTATAATTAAATCCTGATTTTAATTTAAATAAGCCGCCAAAACTCAAACATGCATTAAGACCGCCTTCAAAAGATAATGGTTGATAATAAAGAGTGTTATAACAAAGTCCAATTTGCGGAGTTATTGTAAGAAACTTCGTTCCGCCCATCGGACGCCAATCTGCACGGATAAGCATTTTAAAAGGACGATATATTTTAACTTGTCTTTCTCCTCTGTCTTTTTCATCAGAAGAAAATAAACTTCCGCCGTCATCGTCATCTTTATTAATAAGTTTTATTGGGGTATCTTTGCCTATTTGTCCCTTAATCTGCTTATACTCCATCATTGTTGCCGGGAAAAAAGGAATATTAATTAAATCAAAACCTAAATCAAAATCCAAAAATGGTATCTTGTCAGTTAATCCTATTTCTTTGGCAACGGGATACTCAAATCCAAGGCTAAAATCAAATCCCGGCATTGTATTAGGTGAAAAACTTTTATCTTCAAGTGAATATGCCGTATATATTAGCACCGCATAGTCAATGCTCATTACTGTCCCGTCTGAATAATCAAGTGTGTATACCACGCTAGACGGCATATTTTTAGGCGACGTTATATAGGCAAGCGCGTAAAATAATGAAGGATCAATTTTTATTTTGTATTTTTGCACATCAAAAAATGTATTTATCGTTACCGAAGAAAAAATAGCGCCGCTTATATCTGAATTATCTTTAATCGCCTCGTTAATGTTTAACATATTTCCGGAAAGGTTAAGAATTCCAATGGCTTCGATATTTGTTGACAAACCAAAACCCCATCCTTCTTTTGATCTATAATTAAAAAATAAGGGGGTTACGTTTACGCCAAGATTAAGCTTAAAACCTTCCGCTAATTTATCCAGATCAATAATGATCACATCTTGAAGAATATCTTTTACTGTTATAAAACTATTGGCAAAATTTATATCAAAATGCAAAAGTCCAACTTCAAACGCTCGGTCTGATGTTAAAGACGATTTTTTTTTATTGTCATCAGCAAAAAGACAGAAGGACAGAACAATAAAAAAAAGAAACAGTAATAACGATAACTTTTTCATGCCAATGCCTTAAAGAAAATCTTTTCTATAGCGAATTTTGGCTTGAAAGCTAAATTCAACAGCGTAAAATAATCTTGAAAATTTTAATTCAGCATGCGGAGGAAAATCTATTTTTATTTTCGGCACAAAGGGATAATTTTCAGGCTCGTTAATTGCTTTCATGTTTTCTTCTGTAAGAGTAAAAGAAAGCGTATCATTTTCTATGCCATTATGGATATCTATACCTTTGCTTGAAATAACTAAATCCGCTCCATTAAAAGGACTATTTTTAAACTTAACACCCACTGATAAACTTTCAATAAAATCAGTAAACAGGCTTTCCGAATCCGGTTCTTCTCTGCAAAAAAGATCATCTTCAGAACTAAAGAAAGAATCATCGGGGAAAGAAAGTTCCGCTCCATCATTTCCGGCTTCAAATTCAAATGGCAGCCAAACTAAAACCTCGACCTTTATAAAATTTCCATCAAAATCAGTTAGCCTAATTTTTGTGCCACTAGGAATATAAACTTCAAACGAAATTTTAACGTCTTTTCCTGTTATTGGAATAGTAAGATCTATGCCACTGGAAGGACATGATGTCTCACTATACCCGTATATTTTCCAATCATTAATTGCACTGGATTCATCTTCGAGATTACTTTTTTCAGTTGTAGTTATTATAGGTGGGTTTGGATCATCAATTTCTTCTACTATCATTCTTATTGTTGATTTTTCAATAATTTTTGAACCAGAAAGATAAAGTTTTGTTTTATATCCGGAAAACATAAATCCTGGTAAAAGAGAGCTTAGTTCTGAAAGTGGTACTATCATAGGATCATCATCAATGTTTGTCTTTATTAAAGTTTTATCTTGAAGAAGAGTCACTTCAACATCTCCAGAGTCTATTTCCCTGCCATAAAAATCCAGAGTATCAATATCAGCGGCTACCTTAATCTCTTCATATCCTTGATTTACAAGCTCCGCATGGATTAAACAGGTAATAGAGTCTGTCTTGCTACAAGGAATAATTGTCAATCTGTCATCTTTGTTAATTGCTTCTGTAAGCAAATCCGTAAACATTTTTCCTATATCAACTGTTTCGGCAAATCTAACCGAAGGAGTGCCTATTATTTCGATTGCTGTCGGTATTTGGCAGGCAAAAAACCCCAGTAGAAAAAGAGACAAAACCAAAAAAACTGCGCTTTTTCTCATATTTATACCTTACTAACAATATAATGCATATTATGTATAATAACCAGATTAAATTGCACGTTGCCGCCGTACTTCGTACAGCAATACCCCCGCCGCTACCGATACATTAAGCGAGTCAATTCTACCTGAGGAGGGTATTCCCACCATACCATCGCACTTTTCGCGCAAAAGACGGGAAATGCCGCCGCCTTCGCTTCCCAGAACTAACGCTATTCTGCCGCTTAAATCCAATTTGTAGACAGGTTCCCCGTCCATGTCGGCTCCGTAAATCCAAAAACCCGCTTCTTTTAAATCTTCCATAGCTCGCACAAGGTTAGGCGTCTCCGCCTGAGCCACCCAAGAAACGGCTCCTGCCGATGTTTGGGAAACTATCGGAGCTTGTTTCGCATTCCGGCGGTTTCTGCTGATTACTAAATCAACCGCAAATTGATCGCAAGATCGCAGAATAGCGCCGTAGTTATGCGGGTCTGTAATTTCATCAAGAATCATAACGAGAGAATTCTTGCGACCCTTTGGGTCGCAGCTGTCCCCTAATCCAGCGATAAAGTTTTCAAGACTGATGTCGGCTTTGCCTGACTCGTCTTCAACTTGAAGGGCTATGCCGCGGTTTTCTGGCGCGATACCGTCAAGCTCAAAAGTTCCCGTGCGCTCCAAACGGATTTTATTGTTGACGGCGAGCGTTACGATTTCTTTCGCGCGAGGACCGGCTTTTGCGACAAGCAGAGGACCGCAGGATTGACCCGATTTAATTCTTTCTTCAATGGCATGAAAGCCCGTTAAAAATGTCATATTTATTCCTGTCTTGCAGGTGTTTTTTCATTCTCCGCTTTTCTTGCGTAAGTCGATCTTTTTGATCCCATTAATACGGAAATTGGCTCCATAATCGGAATGTTTTCGCATACTATCTTAATTATTACCATCATGGGAACCGCAAGAATCATGCCGGCAAAACCCCAGATGTAACCCCATATTGCCACGGCTGCAAGCACCACAAGAGGAGATATTCGCACATTATCGCCGATAATTTTCGGGTCAAGCACATAGGTAATCATGTTGGTTACAAGTATGATCGAAATAACCAGAATGACGGGTCCAGGTTCGGGCCAAAATTGGAGCAGGGCAAAGAAGGAAACTATAACGCCAACAACTATACTGCCAAGAGACGGGATAAAATTCATAATGAATTGGATTACTCCCCAAACAACGGCAAATTCCAATTTTGCAAAACTTAGACAAAGAGCAAGAACAACGCCGTTCACCAGCGAAATTATAAATTTTGCCGCCAAGTAACGAGCAACCTGGGATATAATATCGTTCCCCATTCGGTCTATGCGCCCTATCCGGTTTTCAAATGCAATTAACAATTTCTCTCTGAAAAAACTGGCTTCTACCAATAAAAACACCATAAAAAGCACAACTAACAACGCGCTTGAAATAAATTTTAAAAAAATACTCGATGAATAAATTGTAAAGTTCCTGACAAAAGTACGAATCCCTTCTTGCCCCCATAGGTTTTGCCAAAAACTCAATTCAACATCGTTTGGAAGATCCATTAATTGAGCCAGCCTATTATAAATTTCATTAAAACGATTGGAATAATTTGGAAGATGCATAATTATCATTCTTCCCGATGAAAAAAGCACCATTCCCAAAATGTACATTCCTATAATAATAATGAAAACAACCAGCAGAATGGATAAGAAAAGAGGACAGCGAATTTTTTCCAACGCCTTAATTAATGGAGACATTACAAATGCCAGTAATACAGCTATGGTAAACGGCAAAATTACAGTAGAAGCCAATTTTAATACAGCCGCCGCAAAAATAACGCAGATAAAAACCATCATAAAAAAGACGGCGCGTCCTGAATGAAAAGTTTTAAATACTTTGCTCATACTTAAAGTATGTCATAAAAAATGACAATGGGCAATTATGAGCGAAATTCCTTGCCCTCTGTCAAAGAAATTACTATTTTTATATTAGCTGATGATACGTTCATTGATTTAAATGGTCATTAATTAGCTTGCATAATCGAGGTTTATGCTATTCAACTGACGTTTATCAGTGTCCCTCCGGGTTTCCTCACCTCCTTTTCCCGGGGGGTTTTTTATGGAAAAACACATTTTCCCCTTGCAAATATCCAAAAAATGCTATAACATGACAAAATAGCAAATAATGTCAATATGGAGATTGTTTTATGGAAAAAACCTTACCTTTAATGTTAAGAGCTAGAGCGAATGAAACGCCCGACATTAACATTCAGTACTATAAAGGTAAAGACGGAAAATTTCGCTCGGTTACATATAGGCAGTTTTATGAGGACGTATGTTTTGTAGCGGCGGGACTTTTGGAGTTGGGCGTAAAACGCGGAGACAAAGTAGGGTTGATTGCCGACAACAGGCGCGAATGGATGCTTTCTGATTTTGGCTCTCTTTCCGTTGGAGCAGTCGATGTTCCGCGAGGATGCGATATTACCGCTAAAGAGCTTATTTACATATTGGGATTTACCGGCTGTGAAATTGCCTTTGCGGAAAACCAAAAACAAGTTGAAAAAATACTTGCCTGTAAAGCGGAACTTCCAGTTTTAAAAACTTTAATTACCTTTGACCCTGTAGATAATCAAACCGAAGCCGCCGCAAAAGATGCGGGAATTAATGTGCTTTTCTTTGCCAATTTAGTCGCCATGGGAGAAAAACGCGAAAAAATGCGTAGCGGCGAAGTAGAGGCGGAAATGGACAAGGGCGACGGCGAAGATTTAGCGAGTATAATTTTTACTTCGGGAACTACAGGCGAGCCTAAGGGCGTTATGTTGCGGCACAGAAATTTTTTGTGCCAGCTTCCGCATTTTATCCTGTTCTTTGAAGTAAAGCCGGGCGACATTTGGATTTCCATGCTTCCGGTTTGGCATGTGTACGAAAGACTCATGGAATATGTAATTTTTAATTACAGCACAGGCATCGCCTATTCAAAAGCAATCTCGTCAATATTGATGGAAGACTTTAAGGCTATCCGCCCTCACTGGATGGTTTCTGTTCCGCGTGTATGGGAAGCAATCATGGACGGCATTAACAGAAACATAAAAGCAAGAAGCGGCTTTACCAAAAAATTATTTGATATTGCTGTTTCAATGTCGATGGTTTTTACTTATTTTAAAGACCTCACTTTATGCTTGTTGCCGAATTTCCACGGACGTATCCGAGTTATAGATTCCATTGTCGGATTTTTACCTTGGGTTTTACTTCTTCCGTTTAGGGGACTTGCCCAACTTATTGTGTTTAACAAAATTACACGCGAATTCGGCGGACGCTTTAAAGCCGGAATTTCAGGCGGCGGCTCCTTGCCCGCAAAAGTCGATTTATATTTTAATTCGATTGGTATACGTCTGCAAGAAGGTTATGGGCTAACGGAAACCGCTCCGCTTGTAACTGTACGACAGTACAAACATTCTCGGCGGGGAACAATTGGTCAATTGATTCCCAATACACAGGTAAAAATAATCGACACAAAAGGGAAAATAATGCCGCCCGGCAGAAACGGAATTATCTATATAAAAGGCGATCAGGTAATGAAGGGTTACTATGAAAAACCCGAAGCGACCGCCGCCGTTTTAAGCGAAGACGGCTGGTTTAATACAGGCGACATTGGAATGTTAACCCACGACAACGAGCTTCGCATAACAGGCAGGGCGAAAGACACAATTGTTTTAAGAGGCGGTGAAAATGTCGAGCCTGTTCCAATTGAGTGCAAATTGAGAGAAAGTCCATATATCCAACAGTGCATGGTAGCCGGACAGGATCAAAAATATTTGGCGGCACTTATCATTCCATGGCAGCAATCTATCATGGACTTTGCGGAAGAAATCTCTATCCCCATTGTCGATTACGAATTACTGCTTCAACAGCCTGAAATTATCGAGCTTATCGCAAGCGAAGTCTCCGAGCGTATAAGCGCCAAAAACGAATTTAAATCCTACGAAAGAATAAACAAGTTTGTTTTAAAATCAAAACCCTTTGAACTGGGGAAAGAACTTTCCGCCAAGGGCGAGTTAATTCGCCGCAGTATCATGGACACATACGGAAAAGACATCAATAAGCTGTTTAAGTAGGCTTGACCAGTTACGCACGGCATATTACGATTAATTGCTCTGTATCAGGAACCGTGCGAGCTTACGCCGCCCAACCCCGCCAGGTTCGGAAGAAAGCAACGGTAAGCGGATGTATGTTGCGCCGCGGTAATCCTGATACAGGGCGCTTTTTTCACACCAGTACACGCTTTTCTACACGATAAAAAAATGCTATGCTGTAAATATGGCAGTTTCAGGGTATGAAGTAACCGCTTCCAAATACAGACCAAAAACTTTTGACGAATTGGCAGGGCAGGATTTTGTCGTCTCTACCCTCAAAAATTCGCTTAAAAACGGACATATCGCCCATGCTTATCTTTTTTCCGGTCCCAGAGGCTGCGGCAAAACAAGTGCGGCTCGTATTTTGGCAAGGTCGCTTAATTGCACAAACCCAAGCGAAGACGGTCCCTGCGGTGTCTGCGATAATTGCCAAGCGATAAGCCGTGGCGCAAGCATGGATGTAATCGAAATTGACGGAGCATCAAACAACAAAGTTGATGAAGCTCGTCAAATTATTGATGAGGTTCTTTTTCCTCCGCAAGCCGGCAAATACAAAGTTTACATCATTGACGAAGTTCACATGCTTACGAATCAGGCTTTTAATGCTCTCTTAAAAACCATTGAGGAGCCGCCGCCGTATATCGTTTTTATTTTTGCGACGACAGAATTGCACAAAGTTCCTGCAACAATAAAAAGCCGATGCCAGCAATTTAATTTTAGATTGATACCGATTGAGACCATTCAGGGGATACTGAAAAAAATCTGTGCCGAAAAGGGAATTACAGCCGAAGATGACGCATTGTTTTGGATAGCGAGGGAATCGACAGGCAGTATGCGAGATGCCTTCACCCTTTTTGATCAAATTGCGTCATTTTCCGCAGGCAGTATCCGTAGCGATGTAATCCGCGAAAAATTGGGAATAACAGGACTTGAAAAATTAAACGCACTTGCGGAAGCTTGTGCCGTAAATGACTCGCCTGCCGCTTTCGCGCTGACAGATGAAATCCTTGGAAGCGGTGTCGCCATTGAGCAGTTTGTAATTGATCTTGCCGGTTTTTACCGCAGTCTGCTTTTGTTAAAAAATGGCGTAACAAGGGAATCGCTTTTAGGTTACCGCCCTTCCCTCTTTTCCGCAAAAGCTTTGGAAACTTACGACTCAATCCGTCTTGAACAGGCGTTGGACACTCTGCTTGATTGTTACCGTAACATTCGCTATTCAGTGTCGCCTCGCTTTGAGCTTGAGACCGCTGTTTCAAAATTAACATGGTTAAGCAAATGGGTTTCTCCCACGGAACTTAAAGATGCGGTTGATGACGCTCGTAATGTTTTGGGCATAGCCGGAATTCACGGCGGAACCGGAACCCCTGGCAAACAAACTGCGGCGGTTTCACGGAACGAAACATCCTCTGCGGCTCATGCCAATCATGGCGGCGGTATTGCCGTACAACCTCAATCGTCAGACGGACGCTCGCTGACAGACGAGTTCAACCGCATGATCTCCAAAAAAAATAATCCCACCGCTGCCGCCGATGAAGATGACGCTCCAATGTGGGATTCGGTGCGTAAACCGGAAAGCAAGAATCCGTCCGAAGTTGAAAATGTTCTTTCAATCATTCCGGGGACGGTTGTTACATAAACGGAGTAAATATGAATGTGAATCCATTTGACATATTAAAGAACGCTCAAAAAATACAGGAACAGATGAGCGGGTTTCAGGAAAAACTGGAAAACATTTTCGCTACGGGAGCATCCGGCGGCGGTCTTGTGGAGATTGACATTAACGGAAAGTTGGAAGTTCTTGCTGTACGCATTGCTCCGCAGGCGGTAGAAGGTTCGGATACTGAAATGCTGCAAGATTTAGTAATGGCGGCTTTTACGGACGGAATGACAAAGGTAAAGGAAGCGGTAAGCCGTGAAGCCGCCGCCATGACCGGAGGCATGAACATACCCGGTTTTCCGGGGGTTATGTGACACCTAACGCCCTAGATAGGTTAATCACTTTATTTTCAAAACTTCCCGGAATAGGGAAAAAAAGTGCGGGCAGAATCGCCTACCACCTGCTTGATTCAAGCCCCGCCCTCGCACAAACTTTGGCAAAAGAGCTTTCGGGGCTTCATCAGGCGATAAGGCGATGCAGTGTCTGCGGCGGCTTTACCGAAGATGACCCCTGCTCTGTTTGTTCCGACACGGAGAGAGACCACTCGATTATCTGCGTAGTTGAAAGCGCGCAAGATATGCGAATCATCGAAGACGCACACGAGTTCCCCGGCGTTTATCATGTTCTTGGCGGATTAATCGCGCCGCTGGAAGGTGTAGGTCCCTCAAATCTTTCTATAGATAAACTTATTAACCGTCTGCGTTCCGACGCACCCAACGGCACGCAAGTAAAAGAATTAATCCTCGCCCTGAACCCAACAGTCGAAGGCGACACAACTGCGTTGTATCTGCAAAAAACGCTAAAAGATTTCCCAGTGGAGATTTCCCGTCTCGCTTCGGGAATGCCAGTCGGCGGAAACATCGAGTACATTGACAAGCTTACGCTCTCGCGAAGTTTTAGAGGACGGGTGAAGGTGTGACAGGATACAAGAACGGAAAGTCTATTTAAACAAAAAATAGGATACCTCCGGTAAAAAATCTTAAAGAAGTGTCTTTAATTATCTCGCTAATTAAACTTGTTTTTCCTACCCCCTATTCCCTGCGACTAAATAAACACCGGGTTCATCAGGAGAATCCTCTATTACTTTTCTTAATCTTTCCCGTATTCGCATTCTCCCTATAAAATCATGGGGTGGATCGCCTGACGCTGAATGACTAAAAGTATAATGCGGAAGCTCAATTCTGAGTTTTTTTTATTTTTGAATTAAAAACATCCAGCTGTTTTTATTAAGCCCATTAAAAATACGGACGCACAATGCGAAAACCGATGTACATGTGCCTAAAGTGCGGAGCGTAGCGATCTCGGTATGCGGAACGTATGTGAGCAGCTTCATGAAGCCAACTTCCGCCGCGGCTCACGCGTGAAGAAGTAACATTAGGTTGAAGCGGACCCATTGGGTTTTTCACAGTTGCGCTCGTATAATAATTTGCGTAATACCAATCCCAACACAATTCACTTACATTTCCATACATTCCGTACAATCCCCACGGATTAGGGGGTTTTGAGTTCACCTCTTGCGCTTTTTCTTCTCTGTTATCGTGATACCACGCCAGCGCTTTTAACAAAGCAGTATTTTTATAATCATTATTCCCATCGTAAAATGCCGTTGTTGTTCCCGCCCGGCATGCGTACTCCCACTGCGCCTCAGTTGGTAAACGATACCCATTGGAACCGGGTACTATTATTGCCGCGTCTTTTGCCGCATCCCAATCGCTTGGAATTGACGGACGATGATGATCAGTATAAGGTATTGGTCCCCAATCCGCAGGGTCGGTGCTGCCATTAATACTGTATGCGGGACTTAGTCCTTCCATTACGCTCAACTTGTTGCAGAATACCAACGTGTCATACCAGTTTATATAATAAATCGGATAATTTGGTCCCCTGCCGTAATCTATTTTAGCGCTGAACTCATTAACCGTAGCGTCAGCTTGTATTTGCACTATCGTTCTACCCATTACCGTTTCCCATTGTGCTTGCGTTACCTGATATTTACCCATGAAAAATCCGTTTAATGTTACCGAATGTTGCGGTCCTTCATTGCTATCTCGCCCCGGTTCGCTTGCAGGGCTTCCCATTAAAAAGGTTCCGCCCGCTATCCACTTAATATTTTTCGCTTCCATTTGCGTAACCGCTTCATTACTAACCCACTTGGCATAAAGTGTTTTATTGTCTGTTATGAGATCGCCAAAATAGTAAGGTATGGTAAGCTCTACATTCTCGTACCAATAATCAAAAGTATAACCGGCGCGGCTTGGGTTTAAAGGGCGGGTTGCCGTGTTACCAACTGTTACAGACTGGCTTGGAATAGCGCTGCCACCATTGCTGTTAAAAACTACTACCGGTAACGGATTAACAGTAATATCCGCCATTACGCTTACAGGCTGCGCCGACAATATATAATTACCCGCGTCATCGCCTGTCAGCGAAAAACCGCTGAATGTAACAATTTTACCGATACCGGGATTTGCGTCCTCAAACTCGGCAATTCCCGTGGAAACTTTTAAATCATCACCGGTTTTTTTACCGCTTATTATTGCTACTCCTTTAACAGCCGCCGCCGTTGTGCCGTCATAAACTTTGTTATTTACAGACAGTCCTGTTATGGTTACAGGCTTGGGAGTAACTGTCAGCGTGTAACTTGCCTGTACAAGGGAGTATACCTCGTCAGCTTCTTTTTCGGCGGTAATAACAACGGAACCGACTTTTAAAATTGTTACCTGTCCCGAATTGTTTACCAAAGCGACAGTTTCATCGTCACTGGAATATGTTATTGCCCCGCTACCGCTGTAACCTGGCGCAACAGCGTTTGTAAAAACCGCGCTGCCGTAGGTTTTAGTTATATCAGTTTGTATAAACTCAAATGTATCAATATCAATAACAGGTTCAGTAGACTCATTCGGAACTTCACGCGTGGGACTAACAGGTATAATTTCGTCCTTGCCGGCTAAGAACGGATTTTTACAAGAGGTAATTATCAAGATTAATATTGTGATACTAAATATTAAATTTCTTTTCACCGCTTACCTCTTAAAAATTATCTCCTTATCTAAAATCTCTTCGGCATAATCAATAAATCGTATTCCAAATAACACTCCAATACCAAACGCAAACGGATAGCCAAGTCTGCCGTAAGGTTCCATGTAGAACGATGAATTAAACGGCAGTCGGAAGCCGCCGCTAAGTCCGCCTAAAAAATAAGGAAAAACCTCTCCTTTATCAAAAAAAAGAAATGTTCCTATGTCGGCTTGAAGAAAAAATCCGATATAACCGCCAAAAAAATACCAGCGAAACAAAGCGGCGGGTTCTAAAGCCGCAGTGCCCGAAAAATTACTGCTTGCGGTAAATGTAACGCCTGCGGCGAATGAATAGGGAAGCATGTAGTCAAAAGCCAGCCCCGCGCCGCCGGCAAAATTTTCCCGCGAATTCATATTCCACTCAGGTCCAACGCCGATAGCGGCTTTCTTTTCTTGCGCGTAAACGCCAATGCTTAAAAAAAGAACCAGCGCAATAAGGTTAATTGTTTTTTTCATATTATGACTTTCCATATAATATATAAAACCTATATATTTACTATGTATTAATATAATGGATTCTTCTAATTATGTCAACAGTTATTGTAAAAATTCTTATAAAAACTCTCACTTTAATTTATCCCCGCAAAATGTTATACTGCCAACATGAAAACAAACCCTGTTGCGGACTATCTTGCCGCTGTAACACCTGAAAAAATCGATCCTAGTATGTTGGCTTATATTTGCAATTTAACGGAAGTCGCCAAGGTTACGCCTGAAATCGCGTCTTCTGTCGTTTTGGAGCTTGAAAACCAGAGGAAACGCGTAAAATTGATAGCCAGCGAAAATTACTGCTCTATGGCGGTTCAGTTGGCTATGGGTAACCTCTTAACCGACAAATACGCCGAGGGTGTGCCTTCCCACCGCTTTTACGCGGGGAACGAAAATGTAGACGCTATCGAGGCTTTGGCGGCGGAAGAGGCTTGTAAACTTTTTGGCGCGCAGTACGCCAATGTGCAAGCCCACTGCGGCGCGGACGCTAACTTGCTCGCTTACTGGGCAATTCTCAGCACACGGATTGAGAACCCGGCGCTGGAAAAATGGGGCGAAACTAATCTTTACAAATTAACCGATTCCCAATGGAAAGAACTTAGAGCGGATCTTGGAAATCAGCGCCTTTTGGGTTTGGATTACTATTCCGGCGGACATTTAACTCATGGTTACAGAAACAACCTTTCAGGGCGAATGTTCGAGATTCACGGATATTCCGTATCCGCCGAAAACGGATTGTTAGATTACGATGATATTGAAAAACAGGCGTTACAAGTGCGCCCGTTAATTTTATTGGCAGGCTATTCCGCCTACCCGCGAAAAATAAATTTTAAGCGCATGAGGGAAATAGCTGATAAGGTTGGCGCGGTGTTCATGGTAGACATGGCTCATTTTGCGGGGCTTGTGGCGGGCAAAGTTTTTTCAGGCGAATATGATCCTGTGCCTTGGGCGCATGTTGTAACAAGCACTACGCATAAAACTTTGCGCGGTCCTCGCGCCGGTTTTGTTCTCTCCACAAGCGAATTCGCGGAGGCTCTGGACAAGGGCTGTCCGTTGACAATGGGAGGACCTCTCCCCCACGTTATCGCGGCAAAGGCAGTCGCTTTCCGCGAAGCCGCAGCCCCGGAGTTTAAACAGTATGCGCAAAAAATTGTAGATAACTGCAAAACTCTTGCGGCTTCCTGCATGAAGAACGGGCTGGATGTTTTAACAGGCGGCACGGATAACCACCTTATACTGGTAAATGTAAACAACGCGGGTATCACCGGCAGACAGGCGGAGAGCGCTCTGCATGAATGTCGCATAACGCTTAACCGAAACAGTCTTCCGCGCGACCCGAATGGTCCGTGGTATACGTCTGGTATCAGGATTGGAACTGCCGCCACCACATCTCTTGGCATGGGAGAGGCGGAAATGACAGAGCTTGGCGAATTAATAGCGAAAGTTGTCAAGGGGACAACGCAGGCGCAGGATAACAAAGATACGTCGAAAAAGAGCAAGGCAAAGTACATTGTAAATGACGCTGTAAAAAACGAGGTTCATACGCGGGTAAAATCGTTATTGGAGCGGTTCCCTGTATATCCTCAACTTAACCTTGATCTGTTAAAGAAATATTTTGTTAAGTAAAATTATAGGTTAATCGGCTTTTTGCCCATGGTGGATTATTTCTTTATTTCTTCTGATAAAACTTATAAACAATTCAAAAAGAAGCGGATCTATTTTTAGACTCTTTGTAATAAATTCTTCGCGCATCATGGCAATGGCTTCTTCCATGTTTAACGCTTTGCGATAAATACGATTCGGGTCAGTAAGACTGTCGTAAACATCGACTATTTCCAAAATTTTAGCGGGAAAGTAAGCAAGAGCATGACAGTCCAATATCGAGTCAAGATCAAATGTTATGCAATATTCTGGTCTTACCTGCGGATTGTTTTTTTGGTAATACTCAAGATGTTCCCTAAAATACCCGTAACCTTCTGGGTTACCGTAATACTCGTGATGATAACCGGTAATAAGACTTGCCTCTCTTGGATAATTTGTTTTATTGATAACCGAATTGTAACCTACTTTGACGTGTTCAATTACAATACTGCGTTCATAAGATGCCTCACCTTCGTGATATTGCACAGTGTCCGCTTTTCCTACGTCGTGAATTAAAAAACCGACAGCCCATTTAACAAAAAGATCGGGAGGAATAGCCAACATTCCTTTTTGGAAAACCCGCTCCAAAACTATATCGTCAATGGAAATGTACGGGAGCAGGTTTTGATAATATTGGCGGTATTTGGCATTTAGAGTTTTCCGCATATTAAGAATGGCTGTTCTGTTTGAAACAAAATTATTGTAATAGGCAAGAAAAGCTATTCCGTTAAGGTAAACGCGCGTCATGTGCTGAACTATCGTACCATTAGATTTTTTAACAAGACGCGCCATTAAATCATCGTCAAGAATATCGTGGGAAACAAGCTGAACATACGACTTTACCATTTCCTGAGTTGTAAACACAAGAGACTGAGTCGATTTTTTGGCATCTGTATCTCCAAGATCAAAAGCGTTTTTTAAAGCCGAATGATTTATCATTACAGCATCTCTTGTGGTATTTACAATCACATTTGTAACAACCGATTTATCCTTTGTTTTTTTGGAAATAAGATCGTCCATTTTATGTTTTATATCGTTAAGGTATTTTACTTTTTCCGCGTTTGTCATAACGGCGATAACATTATAATCGTCTCCGAATCCTTTAAGAAAATCAGAGTCGGACGAGGGTTCTTCTTCCGCTTCTTTTTTATCTTCAGGTTTTGAAGCTGTTGGTTCAACAATGTTTTTTTCTTTAAGTTTATCCAGCATTTCTTTTGTAAAGTAAAATTCCCAATTTTGATCCTTTTGCCAAAAATTTTTATTTATTTCGTGTAAGGTTTTAAAGGGCATTATTCGGAATCTTTGGGCTTTTTTATTTTTGCAAAAAACAAGTATTTCTTCTTTTAGTATTATTTCTAAGTTAGTTTGATTAACGTTTTTTCCGTCAGGAATTAAAATATCGGTAATAGGAGTGTTATAATTGTACTCTTTAGACATTTATATATCATACTACAATTTATCGATATTGGCAAAGATAATCGGTGTTAACCAAAAACCATAGCTTGTGAAAAACGCCAAAGTATGCCGATTTTCTAGTGTTTTTGTTTTTCATTCACAAACATAGCAAAAATATCAAAAAGAATCGGGTCGATTTTTAAATGTTTGTTGATAAATTCTTCGCGCATCATATCTATGGCTTCTTTACTGGTTAATGGTTTACGATAAGCGCGATGAGGGTCTGTAACGCTGTCAAATACATCTATTATTTCCAAAACTTTTGCCGGGAAATACGCAAGAGTATGATAATCCAAAATCGGCTCTAATTCGTAAGAAATGCAGAAATCAGGGTTTACGCTTGGATTATCTTTTCTGTAATTTGCAAGGTACGCGCGGAAAAATCCGTACCCGTCGGGATCGCCGTAATACTCATGATGATACCCGATAATCAGACTTGCTTCTTTTGGATAATTGGTCTTGGTAGTGGTGTATTTAAATCCTTGTTTAACGTGATCAATTACTATATTACGGTCGTAGGAAGATTCGCCTTCGTGGTATTCAACTGCGTTTGCTTTTCCAATATCATGAATAAGAAAACCTACCGCCCATTTCATATAATCATCGGGCGGAATGGCTCTCATCCCTCCGTAAAAAACACGTTCCAAGTTAATGTCGTCAATATCAATGTGCGGAAGCAAAGTGTGATAATATTTGCGGTACTCGGTGGCAAAATTTATACGCATTTTTTGGATAGCGCTGGAACCTGAAACAAGTTTATTGTAATAAGAAAGAAAAGCTATTCCGTTAAGGTATACGCGGGTCATGTGTTGAATTACAGTGCCGTTGGATTTTTCCACCATGGTATTCATCAATTCGTTTTTAAAAATATCTTCCGAAATTAATTGTGCAGACGACTTTACCATTTCGTAAGTTGAATCGACAAGATCCTGCGTAAGTTCTTTTGCCACATCATCGGCATGATAAATAGCGTCTTCCAAAGCCGAATGATTAATTAACGCGGCGGATTTGGTTGTGTCTACAAGGGCTTCGGTAACTACTTCTTTTTTAACATTTTTCTTAGTAATAAGATCATCCAGGCGGGCTTTGTTCTCTTGAAGACGCTCAACCTTTTGTTCCTTGGTCATTTGTTTAATGGTTTTGTATTCATTGCCAAAACCTTTTTCAATTTCCACGTGGGTTGCCTCGACTAATTCTTCCAGATCTTCTTCTTTGTTTCCTTGACCTTTGACAGGATTCTGTACTACTGGTGTTTCTACATCCCATGAGACGCGTTTTGAAACAGCTTTTTCTTTAAGTTTTTCATAATCTTCCGTAGATAAAAAATACGTCCATGTACCGTCGGGAACCTGCCAAAAATTTTCTTTATTATCATATAAAGTTTTAAAAGGCATAAGACGTTCTTTTTTTGTATTGTTATTTATACAAAGAACAGGGATTTCTTCTTCTTCTATAAGATCAATATATTTTTTGTTAACTTCCTTGCCGTCTAAAGATAATAAAACCTTAGAAAGAGGCACAGGTCTTCCTTTTACTGCCATAGTAATAATAATACTAAATTTTTAAAATATATACAAGTTGTAAATTTGGGGTTTTGGGAGTTAAAATAAATAGTAATAAATTACAGGCGTTAGTTTTGCTTAACTTTGTTTAATATTTCATCAATAACTTTATCCGCGCCATCGTAATCAACCTGACAAGTACCAACCTGTTTATGACCGCCGCCGCCGTAAAAAAGCAACATAGAGCCTACATCTGTGGTTGACGTGCGATTTATGATGCTATGACCGACTGTAATGGCAACATTTGATTTATTACGACCGTCTACAATCCAGACAGAAATATTTTGCTCAGGGAAAAGTGTATAAATAATAAACCTGTTTCCGGCATAAATTGTTTCTACGTCTCTTAAATCGACTTTTATAACATTATCTATTACTTTAGCGTGTTTTTTTACCATTTCTATAAAAAGCTCTTTCTGCTGATAATAAAAATCAAGGCGTTCTTTAACGTCGGGCAGTTCCAATATATCGTAAATTGATTTTTCAGCGCAGGCTTTTGCAAGGGTTGTCATTAAGTCGTAATTGCTGATAGTGAAGTTCCTGAAGCGTCCCAACCCTGTTCTTGGGTCCATAATAAATCCTAACAGTATCCAGCCTTTTGGGTCTTTAATTTCATCTGCTGTAAGATCGCCTGAATCTACTTTATCAACAAAGTGTATCATTTCGGCAAATTTGCCCAATTTGGCGTCGCCGCCGTAATATTCATAAACTACACGGGCGCAGCTTGGAGCGTGTCTTGATACGCCCTCAAAATAAGCGCCTTTTCCCAAACGCTCGGATTCGCTGGAATGGTGGTCAAACCAAAGTTTACAGCCTTTTATGTAGGGAATATTTGCCAAAATATCGTTATCTGTGGCTTCTACAAGTCCGTCTTGAATATCCTTAGGGTGGACAAATTTCCACTCATCAATAAGCCCTAAGTACGACAAAAGAGCGCCGCAAGCCAAGCCGTCAAAGTCTGATCTGGTAAATAATCTCATATAAAACCGCCCCCAAAATTAATTCCATGCATTACATTTAATTTCGGCAATTATAACTATTTTATACACTAAATATATAGAAAAGTAAACTAAAAAAACATACAAAAATACCGCAATATCCTGTAATATTCAGTAAAATTATAAATTATTGTTTATTTTTTCGGAAAACCAATGTAAAATAGCCTGCGCTCTATTGCTGAAAGACGCGCTGATTTTATCGGATAAACCCGGTAAAGAGGCGGCTTTTGCCATAGAAGCGGCGTAAATCAAAATTTTATCTCCGCAGTCAATAACCGCCATTACAGAATGCAAATTCCCTTTTCCTATTACGGGAATAACTCCATAGTTAAGAGCCGTTATATTTTCCTGAGTAAACAAAACAGAGTCCGCCGTATTAACATAATCGTAGCGATAAATATTGTCTCCAAAGGTAAGGTCTTTTTGTCTGGTATAAATAGTCAGCACGGCGGGCGGCTGCGTAAAAACAGGATCGGGAAGCGTTTTTTTTGTTTGGGGACTGTCTATAACGCTTGAAGATTCATAAAAAACGCGCATCGCTCCTCTGCTTGCCGAATAATACTTAATCCCCGCCAAAGTGCTTATAGATGTAAGTTGATTAAAAACTATTACTTTTTGTTTTTCATTCCAAACGGCAGGCTCTGTTTTTGATTTTGCGGGTTTATCGTACAGATACAGAGCTTCCACCAATATATTTGGGTTGAGTGAATTCATAAGCCCCGTAACATTTTGGCGTATACTGTCATGCTTTGGCATTAACGCAGGAACGGGATTTTTTAATTGTGCTTTGACTATCTGTCCATTCTCCGCATTATGCAACTGCACCGCTTGGTCAGCCGTAACAAGAGTTTCAAGCGGTACGGCAAAAGCGCATACCGCCAAAGAAAACATATAAATTGACATCAGAGTGTACTTCATGGTTTATTTCGGGTTCCCGAACAAGTCATTTAAGTCCGCGATAAAATACGCGCACTTGTTTATATAAACCATCTCCTTCGCTTTTGGTTTCAACGTCGCCGATGTCATTCAGCGTTGTATGAATAAGCCACCTATCAAATGGGTTCATCGGTTCAAGCAAGATTGAGCCTTTACTTTCGCGGACTTTTTCCGCGACATTGTAGGCAAGGCGCACAAGCGATTCTTCCCTGCGGATACGATAATTTTCCGTGTCTAAAATTATGCGGACATCATCTTTTCCAAGACGACCCGCATAGATGTTCAAGAGCAGTTGGAGAGCGTCCAGATTCTTGCCCTTTTTACCGATTAAAATTGACGAGTACGACGAATCGATTTTAAGTCCAAGTTTGTTACTTTCACGGAAAAGGACTGAAACTGTTCCCGGATAGCCCATGCGTTCAATAAGTCCGCTTGTAAATTCAACCATTTTTGTCTCAAATTCATTTTGCGGAGTTGGTTCTCCAAAAACCGCCTTACTTACGGAATTGCCGATTCTGTCCCTTTCCATTTCGTTGTGTTCCGAAGAAGGACGTGATTTGGGTTTGGTATTAACTCCGAAATTTCCAACATGTACCCTGATGCGAACTAAACCTTTCTTGAATAAACCGCTTTTTTGGGTTTCAAGAATCTCTACGTCAAAATCGTCTTTTTCAAGACCAAGTTCTCCCGCCGCCCTGTCAATTGCTTCTTTTTCGGTGCGACCCTCAAATTCAAACTCCATTTATATCTCCTTAAATTAAAAGTTCTTCTTTTTCTTTCTGCCGGGCGCGATTTTCAGCTCCGGTTCAGCCTGAGCTTGCTCCGCTTTTTTGGCAATAATATATCTGTTAATTATCAACTGTTGAACAAGCGTAAGCAAGTTAGAGAATATCCAGTATATCAACAACCCTGACGGCACATTGTAAAGCACAAAGAAAAATACTATCGGCATAGCATACATCATCATCTTTGCCTGACTGTTAGATTGTTGTCCCGGCATCTGCGTAACTTTTCCGTAGATTAACTGGGAGCCGACATAAATAAACGGCAATGCGCGTAACGCTGTCCAACCTAAAATAGGCAGTTTAAAACCTTCTGGGAATTTTATAATATATTCGGGAAGTGAAAGATCCGGTATCCAACCGGGAATAAATCCCGCTCCGCGAAGATCAAAATGGTTGTTAAAAAGCTGGTACATGGCAATAAATATCGGGAGTTGCAACAGCATTGGAAGACAACCTGAAAGAGGATTATATCCTTCCTGTTTGTAAAGATTTCCAAGTTCCGTATTCATTTTTTGCGGATTGCTTTTATATTTTTCCTGTATTTCCTTTATACGCGGCGCAAAAGCCTGCATTCTTAACGTTGCTTCCGAACCTTTTTTTGTTAATGGGAAGAAAAGAATTTTTATAAACAATGTAAGCAGAATGATTGCGGCTCCGTAATTGGGAATAATTTTATAAAAGATAAGAAGCAACCATTTTAACAATTTTTCCAGTGGCGATAAAATTCCGCCCGAATTTGCCACATCCATAATATTTGCATCTTTTATGCCGTAAGTGTTTTTACCCGTATTGTAAATTGAAAGCGCCTCATGGGTTTTTGGTCCCAAATAAAAACGGTAATTATCCTCAACTTTGGAAACGCTTGCCGCAGGACGGATAATATTTAAACGGGAAGCAGAAACAAGCCCTGGCTCCGCTTTTTCGGAAAAATTGAGGGTATACTGCGCGAGGTAGGGAATAGCGATTAAAGTAAAATATTTGCCTGAAATCGACGCCCATGCCGGACGGGTATCGATAAGATCGTTAACTTTAGCGTTCTTGCGTTTGCCGTTGATGAATGTAAAATATTGCCTAAAGTCGTAATAGCGGTCGAGTTTTTCAAAGGGGGGACCCATCTGCGGTCCAAATGATAAAGTATAGGCGTTATCTGAAAAATTAAAACTCTGTACGGAATAGCCTCCATCCAATGTAATTTTTAACTCAAACATATATTCGTCGGGTTTAAAGTCGTAGCGTTTTGCCAGACGGAATTTGCCGTATTCGCCAGAAGCCGTGGGCGCTGAAAAATCGCGATAAAATTCCACAGAATAATTTGATATTTTATTTACATGAAAATTATTAGTAACTGCGGGGGCGTCAAGCCCGCCAAACGCCAACGAAAAAGCGCGCGCTTCCTTTGTTCCCGAAAGAATTAAATCTACGTTGGTTTTGTTTTTTGTATCTTTCCATTTAAAAGAAACCATATCGCCGCCTGAATTTGTCAGAACAGCCGTAAATAAATCCGTATCAATTGTTACAAGCTCCAACGGAATTATCAATTCCATAGGCGCGGCTTCTTTTTGCTCTATGACGGGCTTTTCTTCGCTGACAACAGGCGGCGCGATTATTGCAGATTGTTCACTTTGCGCCGTAGCTTGCTGACTCAATGTAGTCTGCGCCGGTTCTGTTTCTACCGCCGTCACCTGAGACTGCCGCGATTGAACGGCGGCAGGTTGTTTCTTTGCCGCAAAGTAACTTTGAACAACAAAAGACCCTATCAACACAATGATAGATAAAATCACAGCTAAAATTGTATTTTTTTCCATTTAACTTCCTTTTTATTTAAAAAACTTTTTCCGCTATACCTGAAACAGCGCCTGGTAATTCAGGCACAGGATCATAACCGCCCGGATAAAACGGATGACAGCGTAAAATTCTTTTTATCGCAAGCCACCCGCCTCGCAGAACGCCGTACTTGGTTACAGCCTGATAAGCATAGGCGGAACAAGTAGGGTAATATCTGCATGACGGCGGAAGATGCACAGAAATCGCAGATTGATAAAATTTAATAAACACAAGTAATATATTCTTCATTCCAATAAACCGGCTTTTAAAAAAAGGGATTCAAGCTGCCAAATCCTGTAAGAAAGAGTTGAACTAGACTGATCTTCCGTTTCCGGGGAAACTAGCAGAATTAAATCATAACCGCCCAAAAGACGGTATTTAATTAACCTGTAAGCTTCACGTCCAAGGCGTTTTGCGCGGTTTCTGGAAACAGCGTTTCCAAAACCCTTAAACAGTGAAAAACAAATACGGTTATAAGGTAACTCGTTTTTTAGTACAAAAAGTTTCGCGCCCTTGCAACTGTATCGTTTTCCCCTGCCAAAAACTTCCTTTATCTCTTTCCTTCCCTTTAGATGCTCTTCACGCTTAAAGCGGAAGAGGGTTTTTTCTCCTTTTAAGGGGATTTTTTCGTTACTAATAAGGCTTTTTCTCGTCAGAAACAGAAAGTTTTATCCTGCCCTTTGCCCTGCGGCGCTTTAAAACAAGTTGCCCCCCCCTCGTTTTCATACGCGCGCGAAACCCAAATTTACGGTTTCTCTTGACCTTACTGGGTTGATAAGTACGCTTCATGGTATCTTCTCCTATATATTTAAAGGTTCTTAAAAACAGTTTTGATAAATTAGTTTAGAATATTGAGAGGAATTGGTCAAGCGTATGGAATTAAAATATACCCTATCGGGATACATATTTATCGCCCCCTCTGACGACTGCCAAAGCATAGTAGACGCCATGCTGGAAACCAATTACAGCGAAGAATACTGCCTTGCGGACGCTTTTTCCCCTGATTTTATAGCAAAATTGATGTCCGCAGGTTTTTTGGTAATGTCCGTAAATATATCAAAAGAAGAGCCTTTTTACATTTTACTGCCAAAATTGCACCTTGTCCGCTCCGCCCTATTTTACAAAAACCTGCACATAAAAAAATCCATCCGCAAGCTACTAAACCGCTACGAGCTAAAAGCGGACGCGGACTTTGACTATATAATCGACCGCTGTGTGGAAAAACACGGCGATGACTGGCTGACTCCCCCGCTTGTAGACAGCATCAAAAAAATACGCCAAAACGCTATCGAAAACAACCCTGCCCAAGAGACTCTTTCGCCTGTCCCATACCCCTACCCTGCCTCATTCGCCCTGTACCGAGACGGAAAATTTGTGGCAGGGGAATTCGGCGTAGTTTGCGGAAAAGTCTACACCAGCTATTCCGGTTTTTATGACGAGGACAACGCCGGAACAGTGCAACTAATTCTCGCCGCCCGCTACCTGCAAGAACACGGCTTTTCATTTTTTGATTTAGGTATGCCCCTTGATTATAAAACCGACTTAGGCGCAGTGGATATAACGCCTGAGGAGTTTGTCAGGTTGTTTAGGGGGGAGGGTTAATTTTTTAACCACGAACCTCACGAACAGGGGGCGAACGAAGAAAGACGAGCGTTAAACACGTGGAATAGAGCCGGATA
>NZ_BDHD01000023.1:0-24327 GCF_054786075.1 Treponema sp. R6D11
GCTATTTCCATTTTCTGCCATTTTCTCCCCCAATTCCAAGTAGCATACCCTGCAACGCAAGGCACGCTACTTGCTACTTAAAAATTAATGATTCACACTCCAGTAATTTCCATTCCAGTACGCCGCTTTGCCGCTCCTTCCCACGGCGACAAAGTTGTTGTCGTTGTTCCTGGCAATAGCATAGATATATTCTGATGTACCGAATGTGGTGTTCCCAATGGCTGTCCATATTACGCCGTCTACCGAATACGCCGCTTTGCCGCTATCTCCCACGGCGACATACTTCTCATTCCCGTCAGTACCACCCCAGGTGATAGCATTGATCGCAGTTGTACCGAATTTGGTGTCCACGGCTGCCCATGTTACGCCGCCGTCAGACGAATACGCCGCTTTACCGCTAGCTCCCACGGCGACATACTTACCGTTTCCGTTATTCTCGCTCTTGCCCCAGGCAATAGAATTGATCGCAGTTGTGCCAAATGTGGTGTCCGATACGGCTGTCCATGTTACACCGCCATTAGTCGAATACGCCGCTTTGCCGCTATCTCCCACGGCGACAAACCTATTTTGAACAGGACCATCTCTTTTACTTCCGACGATAGCATTGATCGCAGTTGTGCCAAATGTGGTGTCCGATACGGCTGTCCAATTTATGCCGTCAGCCGAATACGCCGCTTTACCGCTAGCTCCCACGGCGACAAAAAGAGAACTACTGAAACTGGTATGTGCGATGCCGTTGATTGTGCTTGTGCCAAATGTGGTGTCCGATACGGCTGTCCACAAAATGGGAATATAAACGGTTACTGTTTTTGGCGAACCTATTATTTCATAGCCCTGTTTCGCTACAGCTACCTCTATAGTATAAGTTCCAGATGGGTTATTTCCGCTAATTGGCAATGTGTATGTGTATTTTCCTCCTGAATAACTATAACTGCTGAGTGTTCCTTTATTTATTACGTTTGGTAGTCCGCTAAGTGTAATGTCGTCAGCGGTAAGAGTATCTCCATAACTCAAAAAAGTCAGCGTCAACTGTGTTGTAGTTTGCGTAGCTGAGCCGTTCTGTGTTACGCTGTCAAGGGTTCTTAGAGTTGCATAATAAATGGTTACTACTTGTGGCGAACCGCTTATTATATAGCCCTGTTTAGTCACCTCTACGTTAAGTTCTCCGCCTTGGTAAACGCTGTATATTGGCAATGTGTATGTTGCTCCAGAAGCACTGAGTGTTCCTTTGATTCCCCCTTGTACTCCACTAAGGGTGATGTCATCAGCGGAAAGTCCGGCGATTTCCTGGCTAAATGTCAGCGTCAACTGTGTAGTAGTTTTCATAGATGAGCCGTTCTGGGTTACGCTGTTAAGGATAACTATAGGGTCGTTGCTTGGAGCGACATTTACGGTTACTGTGTAATTTTGGGTTGAGTTGTCATACGCCCTTACAATGTAGTTAACGGGGCTAGTAAAGTTCTGAGCTCCTGTCGGGCTGTAACTTGCTCCTGTGTGCGTAACTTTCGGTGTTAGGGCGGTTACATTTGTCCCGTATGGTACAGTTATGGCGATTGTTTTTGCGGCTTCATTTATTATACCTGTCGCCTCAGGGCTTGCGAAAGTAAAACCAGTTATGGCTTTTGCGCTGATTGAGGCAACGGTTACAGTTACTGTGTATTTTTGGGTTGTTCCGTTTTCCGCCGTTACAGTGTAGGGAACGGGGTTAGTAAAGTTTTGTGCTCCTGTCGGGCTGTAATTTACTCCCGTGTGCTTAACATTCGGTGTTAGGGCGGTTACATTTGTCCCGTATGGTACAGTTACGGCGATTGTTTTTGCAGTTTCATTTATTATACCTATCGCCGCCGGACTTGCGAAAGTAAAGTCAGTTATAGTTTTTGTGGAACTCTGCGATGTGCCTGGGCTGCTACCGTCGCCAGTGCCGTCACTGCCGTCGCAAGCGATAAATGCAAAAATTAGTATTAGCAAGCTAATACTAATTTTAGCAAATTTGTTTTTCAAGTTTTTCATAGAAAACTCCTTTTGTGCTACTTCGCCGTTTTAGACGGGTAAACACGGACTGTTCCGCCATTAGGCGGTATCCCTAAACGAGGATATATAACAAATTTTACTAAAAAAAATCAGTTTGTCATGAGTAAAATTTACTTAGTTTTTTGAGGGGTTTGCCGACTTTCCCCTGATAGCCGCCGGGTTGCAAGACCCGGATTTTTATTTGCTTGGTTTTTTAGCACTTTGTACAGCTCTCTTTTTTTTCTCTCTTTTAACAGTGTGCCTGAATTTCATTACCGCAAAATTTATCTCAAGGGTGGTTTCTGTTCCCGATACAGGCATATCGGCGGATATCAATTCAGAGAAAATATCTCCGCTTTTTTGCATAAGGGATTGCTGTTCCGGCTTTTCTTTGGTGTCCGCCAATTTTGCGATTGTATGCGACAATTCACGCAGTTTAGTAAAAACCTCAATAATGGCAATCGTAGCCGCCGTTGCTTGCGGGCTTTTTAATATGGTGGCAAGCATATACAGTCCTTTTTCTGTAAAAGCTTTTGGCTGCACTGTAGAGTGTTTCAAGTTTTTGAACCGGTCAAAAATTTTGACCAGTTCGCCCTTGTCAGTTTCGACAATATAGCCAACAGGAAATTTATCAGGATTGTTCTTTACGGCTTGATTTACCTCTTTTGTTTCCACCCCGTAGATATTCGCCACATCGCTATCAATTAAAACATTTTGCCCTTTGACTGATACAATAGATTTTTTTATGTCTGAAAAATCTATTACCCCTATTTGTTTTTTCATTTTTTCTCCTTAAAAAAGAAATTTAAATGTTGCATACGCAACACCTATATATGGCGCGAGGTATGCATTTTGCTTGACTATTTTGAGAAAAAAAATTAATTTTTTTTATTTAAGGGTTCGACCCCGCTACAGGTAGTGTATCCTTTAGGTAATGTACACTATGAAAAAACGGTAGCGGTTACCGGCGCGTGTCCTCATTTCTCATTCCCTAAAAACTTCCTGTACAACAGCGAAACGCCGTAGCCGCCGAAAATGGCGATAAATCTGTCTACGATGTTGATGGGTACACGAGAAAGAATTGCCGAGGCAAGAAGCGGTGCGTTGTTACGCAAAAGTCCAATCTTAAAACTGTCTTCGGGGTAAAAAACTTTGGGAGCTTGAAGCAGAGTAAGGATATAATCGATTATTCCTCCGGTTATGCTGATCAATATGCAGTCAAGTACGACTATCAGCATAAGCAGGGGAGCAAGGTTAAAAAAAGCGTACAGCGTAGGGTCTTTGCGGAAAGCGGTGTCAAGAGGCTTTATTTTATGGCGAAAGAAAAAAATCAGCAGAATCTCAAAAATAACGCACAAGACAAAAGGGTATGACCACCATACGGCTTGGACATCTAAATTTATAAGCCAGGTATATTCAAATGCGGTAAACACATGAAGAAGAAAAGCGGTTATAAGGGCGGGAAAAAGACCAACGCTGAAATACACCGCCACGGTAAACAGCGTGTCAAGGTACAGGGGTAGACCGCATACGCCGTTAATAAAATAACTGATAAGCGTATTTAATAAGCCCGATACAAGACAAAGCAAAGCGATTTTTCCAATAATAGCGATTTTAACCGCAGTGGTTTTCTCAAGAGCAGGTTTGTTTTCCGCCGATTGAACGTAACTCATAAATATCTTATTATACCAATAAATGCGAAAAAATGTTAAGGCGTTTTTAGTAATAGCCGTTGTCCTGATACTTGCGGCAAACTGTGAAAGCAAAAGTTCTCAACCTTCG
This sequence comes from Treponema sp. R6D11, assembly GCF_054786075.1. Lineage (NCBI taxonomy): Bacteria > Pseudomonadati > Spirochaetota > Spirochaetia > Treponematales > Treponemataceae > Treponema > Treponema sp. R6D11. Next base: position 3,793 of record NZ_BDHD01000023.1, read on the forward strand.
GTTTTCGATATAGCCGACACATGGTTTAATATAAACACAAAATTTGCTCCAACGGATACGACAGAAACGTCGTTTTCGGACGGACTCGCATTACAAATCGAAAAATTTAACAACAGCCTGAACAGATTTTTAAGCTCTCCGGTTGGCTATCAGTACCGAATGTACAGAAAAAATGATATGCGTTCCGTTCAGGAAATTTCCGCCGTCGTAAACAGGCTTAAAATCGCCATGCAAAACGGCGATGTGCGAGAAGTTTTTTCAAATACCCTTGAAATTGACAGGGCGGTTAGCATACTTCAGCGTGTTGATGCGGAGCTTTCTGTTACAAGCCAACTTAGTTCTTTTTTGCTGTTCTTTTTCTTTACTTTAATGGTTATAACAATAACTCTTAGTTTGTCGGTTTTGCAAAAAAATCTTAAAAAAGAAAAATTACAACATCAGCAGAGTTTGTCTTTTTCTCGTGAGATCGTACTCGCACAAGAACATGAACGTTCACGGATAGCGAGGGAGTTACACGACACTGTGGCACAAGACCTTTTACGGCTTTCGCTTCAAACGGAAATTATCAAAAAAGAAGCCGTATCCGAAAAACAGAGCGGTCTTTGTGCCGAAGTAGCCCAAGGGCAAACGGAATTGTTAAACAAAATAAGAAACATCTGCAACGATTTAATACCCCCGGATTTTCAGCCAAGTGGCATTAAATATAAGGAACCTCTGGTTCCACCATTACCTGACGCATTGCGTAACCTTTGCCAAGCGTTTGAAAAACGCACGGGCATTAAATGTAACATAATGGTACACGACAATGCGGATTTCAGTTTTCTTAACGTAGATATGCAGTTACATTGTTTTCGTATTGTTCAAGAATGTCTTGCGAATGTTGAAAAACACGCAGAAGCCAGCGAGGTATCGGTGCTTGTTCGCAGTAACGCCGAAGGGAACCTGTTGCTGTTTGTTACAGATAACGGCAAAGGTTTTGCAAAAACGGACGATGATTTTTACCGAGTGATGAGATTGAAGGGGCATTTTGGCTTGTGGAATATGCAGGAGCGAGCCGCTTCCATAAACGGCGTTTTTAGCATTGACAGCAAAGAGGGGGAAGGCACGTCAATAAGGTTAAAAATAACCCCCCCCCCCCCCCCCGTCAGTTCTGGCAGGAAACAGGGGTAATTTATGATTTTTATAGCCCTAATAGACGATCATACCCTGCTAACCAACGCTATTGGCGTATGGTTGGAAGCTACAGGACGCTTTACCATCGCAGGTACTGCGGACAGTCTTGCTCAAGCCCGCAAACTAATGAAAGAGCTTGACCCTCTGCCTAAAATTGTCATTCTTGACATATCAATGGGCGGCAGAAGCAACGCCGATGTTCAGGAAGACGGACTTAACTTTATTCCCGAACTTAAAAAAATTTGCGAAGAAAGAAAAACTCCCATGCCCGACGTGCTGGTATGCTCAATGTATGAAGACCCATTTTTAGTACAAAGGGCGATGAATTTGGGAGCAAAGGGTTATGTAACAAAGTCGGCGGTAGCGGACGAAATAACCGCCGCCATAGACGCAATACTTGCCGGCAAAACTTATACGAGTGTAAAAATCAAAACACAGAAACGAAAAAAAACATTTCTCGCCCTTACCCGCCGAGAGAGCGAAATTGTCTCGTTTGTAAAACAATCCCTATCTAATCAGCAAATTGCCAAAACGCTAAAACTCAGCAATCGTACTGTAGAAAATCATCTACAAAGTATCTACGAAAAAACAGGCGTAACCTCAAGAGAAAAATTGATTAATTTGTAAATTTCACTTCCATTTTTCCAACGATTCACGCATAAAGCTACGAATGTCGATGCCGTAAACTTCGCTTAATATCCCGCCATTCAAAACGTCCTCAATTTTTCCGTTTGCAGCTAACGTGCCGTTGTTCAAAACAACCGCCGTGTCGCCAAAAAGACGTGCAAGATTAAGATCGTGAAAAACGCTTATTAGGGTTTTGTTGTTCTCTTTAATCCACGTTTTTAAGAATTTTAATAGTTCAATTTGATGTTTTAAGTCTAGGTGGTTGCTTGGCTCGTCAAGCAAAATCAGATCGGGACTTTGGGCAAGAGTTCTTGCAAGAAAAACCCTCTGCAATTCTCCGCCGCTTAATTCGTCTATCATGCGGTCTTTGTTGTCCCAAATATCCAGTTTTTCCAAAATATCCTGAATAACTTCCCTGTCTGGTGCGGAAAGGTTTTTCAAAAAGCCCTGCGAATATGCGTAACGCCCCAAAGATACAGTCTCATAAACTGTGTAGGGAAAAAACACCTGGGTACTCTGGCTCAGCAAGGCAATTTTTTTCGCCAACTCTTTGCGTGAAACGGCGGAAATATCTTCGCCATTCATTAACACTTGCCCTCGGTAATCAATAATGCGAGCTATCGATTTAAGCAAAGTGCTTTTTCCGCTCCCGTTAGGACCAAGTATGCAAAGGCTCTCTCCCCTGTCCGCCTTAAAATTTATATTGCGAATAACATCATCGTGCTCTTTATTTGCACCGCCGTAGCCTGCGGATAAATTTTTAACTTCCAGCATATTACACCTGTGCCTTGCGCCGCCGCCTAAAGTAAACCCACGCAAAAAACGGCGCACCGATTAGGGCGGTAATCGCTCCTACCGGAAGTTCAGACGGGGAGACTAGTGTTCTTGCCAACAGGTCGGTTAAAACAAGCAAAGAACCGCCCAAAACAAAAGACATGGGGATTAAATGTCTATGGTTAGAACCGCAAATTCGGCGTGCCGCATGAGGGGCTATCAGGTCTACAAAGCCGATAACTCCGCAGAGAGCGACGGCAGAACCTGTCAGCACGGCGCAAAGAGCGAGCAGTTTTTTCCGCACCGCTCCTGTTTCCACCCCTGAAGACATTGCCTGTTCATCGCCGAAACTTAAAATGTCCATTTCTTTTGTGAAAAAGAAAATCCCAATTATTCCGATTACCAAAAACGGAAGCAACAGCCATACTGACTGCCAGCCCCTCATGGCGAAACTTCCCATTTGCCACAGGGCTATTCGCCGCAGGTCATCGGAAAATATTGCACTTAACATTGTAAGCATCGCACTTAAAAAAAGCGAAAGAACCATACCGCACAAAATTATCGTGTTGTTGGACATCGAGCGGTCTATGCGTGATGAAAAAGCAGCGACAAAAAAAACAGAGGCAAGTCCAAAGACAAAGCCTGTCAACGGCAGAGTGAAGCCGCCCAAGAGCGGAATAGCAATTCCACTGACGATGATTATTCCCGCACCCAAAGACGCTCCTGCCGAGACTCCCAAAATGTAAGGAGAGGCGAGCGGATTACGCAATATTGACTGGCAGACCGCACCGCTTACCGCAAGTCCGCCGCCGACAAGAAACGCAAGCAGTACACGAGGAAGCCGTAATAGCCACACGATAGAAACATTTTTTGGGTCTATATCCTGAGCAAGCGGCAGACGGAAAATTTTATGCAAAATGATCAAAACAGTATCACGCAGACTTATTCCAGAGCTGCCCAAAAAAGCGGCAGCGACAATTATGAAGAGAGAGATAATTGCTCCGATGATAATACGATTTCTGTTACTCATATTTTACCACTAAAACACATAATATTTCTTCATTATAACTTATTTTCCTGATGTGTTTTAGTGGTCAAGTGAATATACCGCCTGTTTCATTTGTCGCAAAGCCAAAATAATACGACTTGAAGGACGCACCGATGAATCGGTATCTATCTGATATATGCGGTTATTTTTTACGGCGTTAATGTGGTTAAAACCCGGACGGACCTTTATTTCGCCGATTGGATCATCAATGTAATTTACATTGGTAAAAATTACATCGGGGTTACGACTGATAATCGCTTCCGCTCCCGGCGTTACAAGCCAATTCTCGTCTCCAAAAACATTTTTCGCCCCGATAACGGAAATCATATCGTCAATGTAACTGCCCTTTCCGAAAGTCATCATGTCAGGGGCTACGGAAATTTCAAAATAAACAGTTGTTTTATTTTCCGTGTTAGCCGACGTTTTCGCTATCTCATCAATTTGCGACTTCATCGAATTTATCAGTTTTTCTCCCTCTTTTTCTACACGCAAAATATCCGCTATAAACGCGATGTCATTGTAAATTTCATCAATACTCGCGCTCATGGAAATATACACCACAGGTATTCCCGCATCACGCAAAAGTTTGAAAGGGTCTTCTCCTGTGCCTGTTGGATTATGTCCGCTTGCGATAATTATATCGGGACTCAACTTGATTATCACTTCGGCATCGGGGTAGAAAAAATCCAGTTGCGTCAGTCCTTCTGGAATCCCTGTAACATTCGCCGAATGGCGGTCGATTGCGACAAGTTTATGCGCCTGTCCCAAGTCGGTAATAATTTCCGTGTTCGATGGTGCGGTGGACACTACTCTGTTAATAGTGTTTTTTATTGTTACCGTTTTGCCTGTGCGATCAGTTATTTCTCTACCTTTGTTGGCTGTGCACCCTAAAAATAATAATAAGATCATTAACCACGAACCCGCTAAACGAACGCACGGCAAAGCCGTGTGGATCATTAATGCCGCAGAGCGTAGCACCAATAAAAGCCGCCGCTTGTAATAAAGCAAGGTCACCTTTAGGTGACCGACAGTGCGCAGAACCAACACGAACGGCGACAAGATTTCGGAGAATAAGTTCGTGGTGTTCGTGAGGTTCGTGGTAAAAATTCTTCTATTCTCTTTGTTCATTGTATCTCCAAGTTTACACGCATTCCCAATGTCAGTGTAACCCCCGGCATGGGGTAATCGTTAAACGATTGATACGATTCATTTAAGATATTCCGCAACGCGCAGAATACCGTAATATTTTTCCCTATCTTTTGATTAACGTTAGCGTTAAGCAAAAAATGTGGTTTCAATTTTGTAAGGTTCGCTCTGTCGTCATAACGCAAACTTTCATAATGTCCGCTGATTATTATAGAGCCGCTTTCCCACGGAATCTCAAGAGAACCGCCGATTGTATGTACGGGGCTGTAGGGAATTCTTTTATCATTCGCAAAGTCATAGCCGAAACTTAACAGATAACTTAAAAGATACTGATACGAAACCGAGGGGATAATTTTTTTTATCGCTCCAAAATTTACAGGAATTTCAAAACGCAATTTGCTGTCCAGTCCAAAGAACATTGCCTCTCCGACATTTTCAGGTCGCCAGATACCGCCGGGTCCGGGATACCAGTGAATTGAATCTTTTAACCAATGCGTAAAAAAAGTGCTTTCAAAATTAAATAAATTTTTATAACGCCATGACAAACCAATGTCTCCCCCCCAGCCATCTTCGGGTTTTAAGTCAGGGTTGCCCATGCTGCCACTGCCGTCACTCCAGTACAGTTCTTCAAAGTCGGGAAACTTAAAACTGCGGAAATAGTTGTTTTTTAGGGCAAATGAATCCGTCACATTCCAAAGCAAGCCCAATTTTGGAACTGCTGTAAATTGCGTGTCTCCTTTGTTTGCAAACACAGCTTTTACGGAAGGAATTATCATAAATTGTTTTACGGGTTTGAATTCCGCAGTCAGGTAAATTCCGCCATCGTGCCTGTCCCGATTTCCAATATCAGTGGAATCAAGATAAATAAACCGATAATCAAAACCGCTTTTCAGCGACAAATATTCGCCTGTATACCAACTCCAGCGGTTTATTGCCGTAAAGTTTTGTTGATCGTGACGGGAAAAAACATCAGCTGGCGATGTAAAATCTTTTCTGTTAAAATGCCATCCTACGGACGCTTCCATCGCAAGATCGTCCCGAAAAATACGGGGCATATCGAGCATTAAATTGTTACGCGAAGAAGTATCCTGCTGATTGCCGAAATTGCTTGAAAAACCGGAGCCGGGTATATTTTTATCGCCGTAATAAAAATTAGTCGAAAAAATCAATTTTGAAAGATCGGGCAATTCCCCTGTTACAGATACTGCTCCCCCTGTGTCCCACACTTCGTTGTTGTCTTTGCGTCGTGAATAATTGTAGCGGTCGGTAAATAAAAAATGATTTTGCGCTCTGTTTGCAAATACGTTAGCTGAAAATGAAAGAGCGTCTCCTCCGTAAGCGGCGAAAATGTCAATCTTTTGAGTATCCGCCAAATCTTCCCAATTTGGTCCCTGTGTTTGTCCATTACGCCCCCGATATTCACCTGGCATTACTCCGGTGTTTGAAACAGAAGCACCAAGCCGCAGTCCATGTTTTTGTTTTTTAACAGTGACAATATTAATTACTCCGCCCATCGCACCTGAAACATTGAACTTGCTGTCGGAACCGCCGTAAATTACCTCGATACGCTCGATTGAATTAAGATCGACTTGCTCAATGTCAAATTTTCCATCCATAGAAGAATTTACAGGAACTCCGTCTATAAGAATTGCAAGCCGTTTTGTGTCAAGCCCACGCAGGTTAAGCAAGGTCATGTTTCCGTAAGTTCCGTAACGTGTAATATTGAGACCGAGCGTCTCCTGCAACAGAGACGCAACATCCGGTGAGTTACGGCGTTCAATTTCATCTTTTTCTATGACTGCCATCTGCTGGCTTGTCTGTCTTGTTCCAGTAACGGTTATGCCTTTTTCATCAGAAAAGGAAAGTTCGTCATCTTCGACAGACTGCCCATTTAAGTCATTGGGGAAACAGAGAAAAAAGATTACCAAAAACAAGGACGGAAAAAGTTTTCCATCCTTTAAAAAATTAAAGGTCATGGTTGTTTTAGATATCTTCCATAGTAACTCATATATGTGCCTTCATTATCTACGGTAAATGCCGCTTTTGCATTGGCAAGTGTCGCTTCTTCTGCTCCACCGTCAACATAAGCGCCTCCTATATCTACAGAAACGCCTGGAACTAAATTTTTATAGTAAATACCAATAAAGTCTCCTTTAAGCGGTAACGAAGTTGGTGGATTCTGAGTCCAATCCGAATACGATGCCTTGTGGTCAGAGTCGTATTCGATAATAATCACACCGCTATCGGAGGTAAATTGAGAAGTGTATTTGATAGTACCAGCAGAAGTAATATTTTCAAGAGTATTACCATTCGCATAAGTTATGTGATTGCTGGTTATTATATATCCATCAATATACCCACTACTGTTACAAGTCCATGTTCCGACAAGCCTTGTATCAAATTGCTCAATAGGATTAGTTGGCTCCGGTTCCTCTTCACAGCCTGCAAACAACAACATCAGCAACAGTACAACAAAACTTGCGTACTTGCGAACCAAAAGTTCGACACTCCTCCTTGTGAGATTTTTAGAGAAATACATAAGATACTCCTTTTCGGAGAAAAGACAAAAAACCGCTTACGCTACTGACGAGAAAATTGTATAAGAATGGTAAAATCGGCTTTTCTCAAGCTCTTCCTCGAAGCTAAGAAAAAATGTTTAACCCCATACAGGGCTAACGTATACCAAAGTTTCCTGGCTTGAGGGCTTGTCTGACCATATGCTACGCAAGTGGTCAGGCTATTTTTCAGTCAACCTTCCCGATTTCTCAGTGGTTGTATGCGACTGAATCTTCCCTGTTACAGTTACGGGTTAGCGGGGGCTTTGCACCCCACTTCCTTTGAAATATACAAGAATAGGTTACGCTATTTGCGTGGAATTGTCAATAGGTGTACTAGGTTTGTTTGTATTTGATTTTTTTTGTTAATTGTTGTATATTAATTATTGAGGAGACAAATATGTTAACTAGTGCTATTGAATTTGATGCAAAAATAGATGCCGATTGGAAAATCAGCATACCTAAAGAGTATCGGAAAAATATATCATTGTCTCCAAGAGTAATCTTACTACCCAAAAACGATAATGATACTTATGATTTAATAAAAGCAAGTGAAAGTTCTCTCTCTTTTTGGGATAACGAAGACGATAAGGTCTGGGATAATGTATAATCGCGGTGAAATTGTCCTGATTCCTGTTCCGTTCAGCGATTTGTCTTCGGTAAAAAGGCGACCTGTTCTTGTCATTTCAAATATGTCTCATAATAGTACAAATAGTGATATGATAGTTGTCGCAATTACATCAAACCTGCAACAAAATGGTATTTTCATAGAAACAAAAGATTTAGTTTCCGGCGAATTACCCAAGAAATCACTCATACGTTACGATAAGATTTATACCCTTGAACAACGAATAGTTATTAAACAATTAGGGATGGTCTCTGCAAGTATATTAAAAAATGTAATAGACAATATAAATATGTTAATTACCTAATATTTACATCCCTGCCACTTTCAACGCTTGCTCAATATCCCTTATCAAATCCGCCGTATCCTCAAGCCCGACGCTGAAGCGGAAGAACCCTCTGTGGAACTCATCGGCATACAGATACTGCCGTTCGTCGTTTTCTCCGAGGAATACAATCAGGCTTTCATCATGACCGAGAGAGACCGCGTTTGTAATTACGCGCAACTTGCTAACAAAACAATTGTGTCCGTCATGATCGGTATTAAGTCCGAAAGCCATAATACCGCCGAAACCGCCAGGCATTTGCGACTTTGCGATAGAATGTCCTTTGTGACTTTCCAGTCCGGGATATGACACAAAACGGACGGCGGGCTGTTTCTCCAAAAAGTGCGCTATAGCAGACGCGCTGTCGTTGTGTTGTTTCATTCTTAAAGGAAGCGTTACTGCGCCGCGCATGATCAGCCATGCGTTAAACGGACTGATTGCTCCGCCAAGGTTCACCATTGCCTCCGCACGGATTTTATCAATCAGAGTTTTTGCGCCCAGTACCGCACCACCCATCGCGTCGCCGTGTCCGTTGATATACTTTGTCAGGCTTTCTATTACAAGGTCAGCTCCCAGGACAAGAGGGCGTTGATTGTAAGGCGACGCAAATGTGTTGTCAACGGAAAGCATTGCTCCGTTTTCATGGGCGATATTCGCGATTGTCCTTATATCGCTGATTTTCAGCGTGGGGTTGGAAGGCGTTTCAATGTGTATTAGCTTTGTATTCGGTTTTATCGCAGCCTTTACTTTTTCCAAGTCTGAGGAATCAACCAAAGTGGACTGGACATTGTATTTTTCCGGCAGTAATTCATGCAGTAGGCGGTAAGCGGCGATGTAGGTTGAATCGGACACAACGACGTGATCGCCCGACTTAAGAAAGGCGAAAAACACGCCGGAAAGAGCCGCCACACCGGACGCAAGGACAACGCAGTCAGGCGCGTCGTGGAGCAGGGCAAGTTTTTCCTGCAAGTAACGCTGGTTTACTCCGCCGTTGCGAGTATAAATACTGCCCTCGGCACTGCTCCAGTTTATATCTGACGGATCATAAGGCAGTTCATAACTGTTCGCCATGGTGATCGGGCGGCGGATAGCACCGGTCTCATCGTCAACCTCATTGCCGCCATGGACTGCTCTGGTAGCAAAACCGAAATTCGCGTCAATATGTTTTTTGTCCATTCTCATTATTCCTCATTCTTGCTTGTAATCTCTTCTTCCATTTTTTCAAGTTCCTTAATATCAAGTAAGTATTCCTGTTGCCATTCCTGTTGTTCCAGAGGACGAATGCGTTTGCGGTATTCTGCGTATTCGTCAAGAGCTTTTTTATCCGCTTCTTCGCGTGAAATTTTTCCCTTGCCGGTTAAAACCGCCTTGCGGTTAAATTCCAATATGCGGTCAAGCTCACCTTCCCAATCTTTCATAAATATAAGCCGACCGGACTTCGTCTCATGTTCGGCATAATCTAAAAATGCGATTACTATATAACGCAAATCATCAAGCTCATTTTGAAGCAGATAGTTTTTTGCGACAATAACATCGGCGCGAGTAATACGTCGGTTCGGGCTCCCTTCCCATGAGGTCAGTCCCATATTGTTCTTTTGAGAGTCCGCACGAGAATGGATTATTTCCGGCGCGGTGTGTCCAGTTATGGCATAATGTACTTTGTTTTGTACGCGGGCAAAAAATTCAAGGGTCTCCCGATAATCCTGATTGTAGTCCGCAGAAAGAGCATAAATATCTTTGAGTTGCTGATAAAGACGGCGCTCGCTTATGCGGATTTCCTTTATGCGATCAAGCATCTCGCGGAAATAATCCGCCCCGAATTTATTGACTTTTTTCAGGCGCTCGTCATCCATGGCAAAACCCTTGACTATATATTCGCGCAACACCTCTGTCGCCCAAATACGGAAGGCAGTCGCCTTTTTGGAATTGACGCGGTAACCCACGGCTATAATCATGTCAAGATTGTAGAAAGCAGTGTTATAATTTTTTCCGTCGGCGGCAGTATGTGCAAAATTTGCACTAACTGTTTTCTCTTGTAATTCCCCTTCTTTATATATGTTTCCAATATGTTTTGTTATTACGCTTCTTTCCACTTCAAACAGTTCAGCCATAGCTTTTTGCGTAAGCCAGAGCGTTTCATCACGAAAAAGCGCATTGATCTGTACCCGTCCGGAATTATCCTTATATAGAAAAAATTGCTGAGGCATTACCACAATGTCAATATTCTTTACTTTTTGTCCCTTCCCCATTCCCTGCTCCTTATTACATATTTTCTATATTGCAGAGAAATATGTCAACGAGAATTTGTCCCCTTCCACAACACAACTCCCCCTTTTTCCAGTGTTTTGGGTACATCAATAATTCGTTGGTTTGATGAGCCGCGAAACGGTAATTCTATGGAGCGTAGCTCGTGTATGTATTTTCCGTCAATTAATAAATCTGTTGCCGATAATAACGCTTTTACGCCGTTATTGTTGTCTTTAATTAATTCTTCGTAGGTAAAACCGGTATAGGTTACGGTATCCCAACTGATAAGATGAGCCGCCGTCGCAACTTCCGCTAACTCGGCGGCTTGTAAAAACGGCTCTCCACCGGAAAAAGTAACGCCCTGTTTCTTTTTCTTTTGCTGTTTCAGCAAACGGATAATTTGCTTTACGGAATATTCTTTACCTGCGTCCATGTCCCAAGTTTCAGGGTTATGGCAATGCGGACATTTATGCGGACACCCTTGGGTAAAAATAACATATCGCAGTCCGGGTCCGTCAACAAGACTCTCTTGAGTAATGCCCGATAACTTCATTTTTTAATATCCGTAAACTTCCGTGACAACCAGTATAATCCGCCCACCATACATGAACCGCCGACAATGTTGCCTAAAGTTACGGGAAATAAATTTTTAACAATAAAACTAATCCAATTTAAGTTGGAAAGCTGGTCGGCGGAAACTTGCGACATTGCAAGCCATTGCGAGTTTTGTTTGGCAAGAATACCGGCAGGAATATAATACATATTTGCGATTGAATGTTCAAAACCCGATGTTATAAAAAGACAAATAATAAAAAAGATAGCGAGAGCTTTTCCGGCGGTCTCCGCAGTTCCGTAAGAAACCCATATCGCAAGACAGACTAGCCAGTTACACATTACGCCTAGGAAAAACGCCGAATGAAAAGGCAATGCTGTTTTGTATGCGGCGATTTTAATTGTCATGCCGCCAAGAAGTCCGCTACTGCTGTTGAATAACCCCGACTTGTACATCATTACAGCAATACACAAACTCCCCACAAAATTGCCGATGTATACCAACAGCCAGTTCAACAGCATTGCTTTGAAGGAAACTTTGCGATCCAGTACCGATACAATAACAAGAGAGTTTCCCGTAAATAATTCCGCGCCTGCCAGAACAACTAACATAAGCCCTGTTCCGAATACCGCTCCGGCTAAAACTTTTCCTAGTCCATAAGTGTCGGCGTTTGCAAGCAGATTATACGCCGCCATAGTAGAACCTTCTGATGCAAAGGCAATGTAAACTCCGCCAAGAAACGATAAAATCAACACAGATAAAAATTTCCGTTGAGTTTTTATAACGCCTATATTACTTGTATGTTCTAAAATTTCCATTTGTATGTTCCTTCTTACTCAAAATTATGAACATGACGATGTTGAACTTCCGCAAGTTTGCTGTCATTAAATCGGTCAAGCGTAGACAAATACCCTGTTATTCTGCGTATGCGGCTAATATTTGTACTGCCGCATTTAGGGCAGGTATCTTCCTTAATAACTCCATTTAGTCCGCAATCACAACATATATCAACGGGGAAATTCACCGAGGCGTAACCCATATCCGCTTCCGCCATTTCTCTTACCAAAGATTCAAACGCCTCAAGATTATGCTCCGGTGCGGATTGTAATTCAACATAAGATATATGCCCTGCGTTACAATACTTGTGATACGCTCCTTCAATCTTTATTTTTTCCAGCGCGGTAATGTTGTATTCTACAGGCACATGAAATGAATTGGTATACCATTCCTTGTCTGTTATTCCTTTAATTTTACCATACTTTTCAAGGTCAAGTTTGGTAAATTTACCGCTTAACTGTTCTGCAGGAGTCGCAAGCAACGTAAAGTTAAGTTTGTATTTTTTTGTCGCTTCATCGCATCTGCGCCTCATGTGGCTGACAATTGCAATTCCTAGGGCTTGAGCGTCCGCGCTTTCCCCATGATGTTTGCCCATTAATGCGACAAGACATTCCGCCAGTCCTATAAATCCAATACTGAGCGTTCCGTGACGGATTGCTTTTTCAATCGTGTCGTTAGCTTTCAGCCCCTCGCTGTCAAGGTACAATTTTTGCCCCATTAAAAACGGAAAATCTTTTACCCTAAGTTTTTTTTGTACGTCATATCTTGTTAGTAATTGTTCGATACAAAGATCAAATATCTCGTCAAGATATTTCCAAAACATAGATAAATCTTTTTCCGCGCGTATGCCAAGACGAGGCAAGTTAATGGTTGTAAAAGAGAGGTTCCCTCGTGAATTGGTTACACTTGCCCCGTTACAATTTGCGATAACACGCGTACGGCAGCCCATGTAGGCAACTTCTTCATCTCGATACGGCTTGTTAAAACTTGAATCCTGAAAAGAAAAAGAAGGGAAAAGCCGCTTGCAGGCAACACGCATACTTAATTGAAACAAATCGTAATTTGGGTCGCCTTCTTCAAAATTAACGTCTTCTTTAATTTTGAAACATACGTTTGGGAATAATGGCGATTCGCCCTTGCCTAAACCTTTTTCGTAGGCAAGTAAAAAACATTCCGTAACCATTCTGCCTGCTTCGCTTGTATCAGTGCCAAAATTTACGCTAGAAAAAGGAACTTGAGCTCCCGCCCTTGAATGCATGGTATTCAAATTGTAAATAAACCCTTCCATTGCCTGAAAAGTTTCCTCTTTTGTTCGTTCATAAACAAGCGTTTTAATTTTTTCTTCATCGGCGGATAATCCCAATTCTTTAAGATTGTTACGCAAAAGTTTTTCCTGTTTTTCTTTTTCTTGTTCGACATAAACCGCCATATCTCTGTCGAAGTAAGCGATAGACTGACCGCCGTGCATATCGTTTTGATTACTTTGCAGAATAATCGCCGCCAACGCCGACGCTGTTTTTATTCCTTTGGGTGGGCGAATAAAGCCGTGTCCGTTGTTAAACCCTTCACGTAACAGGCGGTCAAGTGGAATTTGCAAACAGGTTAATGTTTTTCCGTACCATGATAAATCATGAATATAAATATCGCCGCTTATGTGAGCCATTGCTTCTTTTTCGGGGAGGACTCGTTTTAAGTAATAATTTTTGGAAGCAATCTCCGATATTTGCAGTACTTTTGCCGATGGCGAATTGCCGACATTGGCGTTATCACGGTTTGTCTCATGCAAAATTTCAGAGACAGCGTTCATGATTTCGCTTCGAGCGTCTCTTATTCTGGAGCGTTTATCACGATATAAAATATAAGACTTGGCTACTTTTGCGTGGTTGTGTTCAATTAATACCGCTTCAACTATATCCTGAACATTCTCCACGTTAAAATTATCTTCATTGTAATGTTGTTTAAGTTTTTTTAACACTTCCAGCGTTAATTCAATCGCCCGCTGACGGTCTGCTTCTCCCACCGCCTCAAGACACTTAAATATTGCGTCTGTAATTTTGCTCTCATGAAACGATTGCGTTCTTCCGTCTCTTTTAATAATTGATGAGAACATTATTCCCCCTCCCCAAAATAGCGAAAAAATAAATATATAAGAAAGCCGTCTTTTTCAAAAAGGCGAGTACACCAAAGTCTCCTGACTTGAGGGCAATTTTTCCATCGATCTTCCCATCTGACCACCTACCTGACAACTTGAAGCAAGTGGTCAGGTAAGTGGTCAGACAGTGATCGTAAGTGACGGAATCTTCCCTGTTACAGTTACACGGGTAGCGAAGGATTTTCACCCCTCTTCCTTTGAAGTATACGAAAACATATTACCATATTTTGAAAAACATGTCAAGGAGAATTTATCAAAAACTACTTTATCAAGGCTACTATTTTTTCATGCAGTTCTTCTTTACTTATCGGTTTGTGTATGTATTCAACCGCGCCAAGTTCATGCGCTTTTTCTCTGTCTTTTGGGTCGTCCGATACTGTGTATATAGCTATCGGGATTTTATGCAATTTGCTGATGTCTCGTATTTTTATATAAACATCCCAGCCGCCCATTTCCGGCATATACAAATCCAACAAAATCAAATTAGGAGTATATCCCCCTAAGAACAAGTCCAAAGCTGCTTTGGCGGAGTCGACTGTGGTAATGTTATAATCTTTTTCCAATGCGCCTTTTGACATTATTAGAGATGTTTCTTCATCATCAACTACTATAATCTTTTTCTTCGACAACGCAGTCAAATTAAGCATTGCCTCGCGTAGTTTTTTCGTCATAGAAAGTATTTCGGCATAGTCAACTTTTACAGTATCGCTTTGATTCTCAAGACTATCAAGTGTAGCTGTAATTTCAGCACTATGTGCCGACAATTGACCGAAAGTATTTATCAAACTGTCCATTGTCTCGGCAAAACCATTAATCTCTTTTGCCATAGCGGTTATTCGTGTTCCTGTGTCGCCGGATTGTTTTTCGGTAACGGCTATCCCGTCAATGATACTTTTAAGAGTCTGGGAAATATTTCGTGAATTTTCCCGTGTGGTTTCAGAAAGACGGCGTATTTCGCCTGCAACAACGGCAAAGCCCTTGCCCGCTTCTCCGGCATGGGCGGCTTCAATTGCCGCATTCATTGATAATAAATTGGTGTTAGCCGCTATTGTACTAATTATTTTAATCGCCTGCGCTATGCCGTCTACCGATTTGGAAATATCTTCAACCGATTTGATAGTTCCCCTCATGGATTCCTGACTCTTAACTGTGTCTTCTATCAAGCCCTTTATGGACTCCTGTTTCTTTTGGGAAACTTCCGAAGTGTCTTTTAACTGTGTGATCATTTTTTCGGTTGCAATTGACGATTGTGCGATTGTATCCCTTTGCGAAAGGATAGTGGCATTCAGTTTATTTATTAATTTGTTTATGTCTTCAATAAGGGCTGACGCTTGGGAAATGTGTTCCTTAAGTTGACGGTTAAGTTCTTCGGTATTATTTTTTTCCGCAAGTAACGCAAGTGTATACTGGGCGCAATTTTCCGGCACATTAATGCCGTTATGAATAGCTGTCGCCATTCTTTTGCATCTTTTATAACCGCAGGCTCCGCAATCATATATATCAGCTTCAGAAAACTTTTTCATTCTATGGAAGATGGCTGTTAATTCGGCTTCGCTTGGTCTTTTCTTGTCGTTGTTTCCCGAAAGATCGCGATAACTACGATTATATAGTCCCGGTTTCCAGTATTTGTTTAACTGTTTGTGATATTTTTCATACTGTTCTTTTTGTTGTTTGGGAGAAACACGTTTTTCAAGTTCTGCGCTGCGTTTGCGTATAGGAGTTTCCAATTTGTCTATAGGCAGATGACTATTGCCGGTTCCGGGTCCGCCGTTACAGCCTTTTTCGCAGTTAAGGCAGTCTATTAAAAGCGGAAATTCTATTTCGGGATCATTTAAAGCTTCAGCTGTTTCCGCAAGGTAGGCGTAGATGCTGTGTACGCCTTCAAGTTTGCGTGTTTTTCTTCGTATACCGGGTAAAAAACGCTCGGCGGTATCAAGCAAGCCGCCAGGACTGGAGAATCCTACCGCGCGCTCTGGAAGCAGTCCGGTATAGTCTGTAGTTTCAAAATAATCAAGATCTATCTTTTCCGCTTCTATATGTTTTTTCAGGGCAAGCATGGTAACGTTGTAGTCTGCCGCTCCGGTCTCGTCAAACTCACGGCGTTTGGCGAGGCAGGGAGAAATAACGGCAATTTTATAATCTTTATATTGAGGATAATATTCTCGTATCATTTTTATCGAATGGAGTATTGGACTGTCCGCAGGCGCAAGGTGGGGTATTAGCTCCGGATGGTAAATTTCGATAAAAGTAACAATTGCCGGACAGGGCTGGGCTATAACCAAGCGGGGGTTTTCCTTTTTTATGTAGTTAAGGTATGAAATAACTGTAAGTTCCGCTCCCAAGCTTACATCAAAAAAGTCTTGAACACCCAACGATTTTAAAAAGCCGTTAAGTTTTAGGTGTTTGCCGGAAAAAACTGACGCTACTGCCGGAGCGGCAACAGCAATAATTTTGGTTCCGCTTTTAAGGTCTGAAAAGAAATGTCTGGTATCGTCAATAGGCTGCCGCGCATCATGGTGACAGGCATTTATACAGTTTCCACAACCAATACAAAGGTCAATATCTATATTTACCTTGTCTTTTGAGCCGTCCATACAGTATTTGACCGGACAATCGGCAATACAGGCGTAACAATTTACGCATTTTTCTTCATCTACCCTTATAACAGGGGAAAGCTGTGTTCTTGCCATTTCTATACCTTAAAACTTCTTCTTTTTATATTATTATATAATTTTTTACTTTTTACAATACCTTGTGCTATTTTCCCATAATAAACTGCTTGCGTTAAATGATAAAAACTAGTAGTATTTTGTATAAAAAGGGAGATGGACAGGGTAAAACCTATTCATAAAGAGGTGCAAAATGTCCAATAAAAACACGCAGATAAAAAGCATTTCCACTTCGGCGGATAGGGCGAAAAAACGTCTTTTACGATCTTCCGCCAAAGATAGCAATACCCTCCTTATTCAATATGAAAACACCATAGAAGGCTACGAAGAAGATTATGTAGAAGAAAAACGCGATGAATACGGCGAAAATACTATCACAAAACATAATGAAGACTCCATGTTAAAGCGGATTGTCGCCGCTTTTATCAATCCTTTTACCATAGTGCTTATGGTTTTAGCCGCAGTATCGTTTTTTACGGACGTTGTTTTATCGGACCCGGGCGATGCTGACTATACGGCGGTTATCGTTATTATGACAATGGTTATAATATCAGGGTTTCTGCGATTTATTCAGGAATTACGCAGTAACAATGCGGCGAAGAATTTAACCGAAATGGTCAGGACTACCGTTTGCGCGGCGCGGAAATATTTTAACAAAGAAACAGAAGAAACCAAATCAGAAAAAAAAGAAATCCCAATGGACGAAATTGTCGTGGGAGACATAGTTTACCTCGCCGCCGGAGACATGGTTCCAGCTGACGTGCGCATAATTCAAGCCAAAGATTTATTTATCAGCCAGTCAGCGCTTACCGGCGAAAGTGAGCCTGTAGAGAAATTTGCCGCTCCTGTAACTGAGGTTGGAAACAATCCGCTTGAATTGAAAAACCTCGCGTTTATGGGGACTAACGTAATATCCGGTTCGGCTATAGCGTTAGTTATGACTGTGGGAGACGATACAATACTCGGCACTATTGCGGAACAGCTTCAGAAAAAAGCACCACCCACAAGTTTTGAGTTAGGCGTTAATTCGGTTTCATGGGTGCTTATCCGTTTTATGTTGATCATGGTTCCGATAGTTTTACTGGTAAACGGTTTTACAAAAGGAAACTGGCTAGAAGCGTTCCTCTTTGCTTTGTCGGTGGCGGTAGGTCTCACGCCGGAAATGCTTCCAATGATAGTTTCAGCTAACCTTGCCAAAGGCGCTGTGTCAATGTCGAGAAAACGAGTTATTGTAAAAGACCTTAATTCGATTCAAAACTTTGGGGCAATGGACGTGCTTTGTACCGATAAAACCGGAACAATCACGCAGGACAAAGTTATTCTTGAATATCATCTTGATATTAACGGCAATGAAAATATTGACGTTCTTCGCCGTGGTTTCTTAAACAGCCATTATCAAACAGGATTAAAAAATCTGATGGATATTTCTATCATTGAACACGCCCGTGGGAAGAATATGATTGATCTATGGGATGATTATAAAAAGTTTGATGAAATTCCTTTTGATTTTAACCGCCGCCGAATGAGCGTAGCGGTACAAGACAAAACCGGGCAGATTGAACTTATCACCAAGGGTGCAATCGAAGAAATGCTGGCAATCTCGACAAAAACCGAAAACGGCGATAATACGTCCCCGTTAGGCGATGATGTGCGTAAAAAGATTCTCAACACCTGCTATGACCTTAATGAAAAAGGAATGAGAGTATTGGGTCTTGCGAGAAAACCTCTCAATGCTAACAGCACGGCTCTTTCCGTAGCGGATGAAAACGATATGATTTTTGTCGGCTATCTTGCATTCCTTGATCCGCCCAAAGACAGTGCCAGTGCGGCAATAAAAGCCCTTAACGAATTTGGCGTTAGGGTGAAAGTGCTTACTGGCGACAATGACGCTGTAACGGTAACAGTGTGTAAAAATGTAGGTTTGGACGTAAAAAATATTTTGTTAGGTTCTCAAATTGAAGAAATGAACGATGAAGCGTTGGCAAAAGCGGTAGAAGAAACCGATATTTTCGCAAAACTTTCACCTAACCAAAAAGCCCGAATTGTTACCACTTTGCGAAAAAACAAACATACAGTCGGGTTTATGGGCGACGGAATAAATGACGCAACGGCAATGAAAGCGGCAGATGTCGGCATATCCGTAGATACCGCCGTTGATATTGCGAAAGAATCAGCTAACATCATTCTTTTGGAAAAGGACTTAATGGTGTTGCAAGAAGGCGTAGTTGAAGGCAGAAAAACTTACGCCAACACAATCAAGTATATTAAAATGACGGCAAGCTCTAATTTTGGCAATATGTTCTCTGTTTTGGCGGCTTCGGCTTTTCTGCCGTTCCTGCCCATGTTGCCCATTCAAATACTTGTTCTCAACTTAATATACGATATTTCCTGCATTGCAATTCCTTGGGACAATGTTGATATTGAATTCTTACGCAGACCGAGAAAATGGGACGCTACAAGCATAAGCCATTTTATGTTATGGATAGGACCGACAAGCTCCGTATTTGATATAACAACATATCTTTTAATGTTCTTCCATATTTGTCCTATTGTTACCGGAGGTGCTTGGGCATCATTAAATTCAGAGGCGCAAGTTTTATTTATGGCTCTTTTCCATACAGGCTGGTTTGTAGAATCGCTATGGTCGCAAACTTTAGTTATTCACATGATCCGTACTCCGAAAATTCCGTTTCTCCACAGCCGAGCTTCATGGCAACTTGGGATGCTTACAACAATGGGAATTGCCGTTGGCACGATCATTCCGTACACATGGCTTGGAAAACAACTGAATATGACTCCTCTGCCGTTTATGTACTTCCCGTGGTTAATTGCCACTATCCTTGCATACATGCTGTTAGCAACTATAATGAAAAAAATCTTTGTAAAGATTTACGGCGAATTATTGTAAAAGGATTTCAGCGTCAGGCGTTGTTGTGATACTCTTTAACGCATCATGTATTGATATTCTGTTTTCCCTTGCTATTTTAGCTATATCTTCATATTCGGGCTTTGATTTTTGTACTCCGTAACCGCAAGCGGTTTTAATTCTAACTGAGCCGTACTTTGTTTGAATTTCTTTTTGCTCTCGCTGTAGCGTATAACGGCGGCTTGTACTCTCTCTCATTCCCAATGTACTTGTATGTTTGAAAATAAGTGAAACCATCTTGTCTTTTAATTCACTGCGGCACATACAAGTAAACATCAAACCCATGCGTCCCTTTTTCATACAAATAGGAGTAGTGTATACGTCAAGCGCTCCTTCCTCGAACAAAAGCTGTTGCGCGAAGGCTACCGCCTCAGGAGTCATGTCGTCTAAATTGCACACAAGCTCCGTAACTTCTTCCGCATTATTCGCCGTGTTGCCGATATAAGCCCTTACGCAACTCACTTTTTCAAATTCTTTTTTGCCCATGCCGTATCCGATTTTCTTAACGCTGATTACCGGCATTACGCGAAATTCTTTTGCAAAATGTTTGAGTAATGCCGCACCTGTAGGAGTACAAAGCTCTCCCTGCGTCTGATCGCTGTACATGGGGACATTTTGTAAAATATAAGCGGTTGCCGGAGCCGGTACGGGTAAAATGCCATGAGAACAGCGGACGTGTCCGCTTCCGGTATTAACAGGAGAAGCTAGAATTACATCGGGAGCAAGTTCTTCTATTAACATACAAACGCCGGTAATATCGGCAAGCGCGTCCATCTCTCCCACTTCGTGAAAATGTATTTTGTCTACTGGAACGCATATCATCGTAACGATCAACGGAAAGGAAGAAGATGATCATACTTATGAACATACACATGGAG
>NZ_BDHD01000024.1:0-21887 GCF_054786075.1 Treponema sp. R6D11
CGCTATGAACAGGAAGAATCCTATCAGCGCGACCGACGGACTACGCATTTTTCACCTCTTCCCGCCTCATGCTCTTCCAGTCAAAATTGACAATTATGGGATTTAGCCTGTCGAGTATAGGAACACCCAAAAATTTCACTACTTCCTTTGCGTCCATATTCGCTATAAGCGTTGTCGGCAGACAGTTATTCCAGCGCCGATTGATAATTTCAAAAAAGGTATTTTGTTCAAACTCGCTCAATTCTTTTTTATTTTGCCTGCCCACTTCGTCAATAATAAGTAATCTGCACTTGCCGTAATAATCCAATATATCCTCTTCGTTTTCAAAATCATTCCTTATTTCCCTAAATATGCTTGATTCCTCGCGGTAGATAGCGCCGTCTTTCGCAAGGCACATGGCAAGATATGTTTTACCCGTTCCGTTATTTCCGATAAAAAACAGATTATCAGTCCACGCCTTTTTCGCTTTATCTATGGCATTTTTCTTTCCGGCTGTATCGGCGATCCAATTTTCCCATGAGGCGTTATAATAACGCTCCGTGATTCCCTTGCTCTTCCATGCCGATATTTGTTTTTTTATCTGTTCTTTCGCTTCTGCCTCTTTCCTCTCCGTAATAATGCGCTGTTTTTCGCTTTCGGGTAGGGCTTCCCATTCCGCTTTTTCCATTTCCTTTTGTTCAGCGATTTTTCTTTCAAGTAATTGAAATACGTTTTCACTCATTTATTCGCTCCTAAAATATTTATCTGCGTCTTCTTCATGCGCGTTGTCTCTGGCTATGTGGTGAATAGAATCAGGCGACTTATTTACCAAACGAGATATTACATTCCCCGACAATATTATTTTTAACAGGTATCCAGACTTAATACAAAAATTATCTGTTTTCGCATTATCAAGGGCGTTTAATAATTTATCTACTCCGACCTGTTTTATTATTTTTTTTATTAAAGGCGCGGTAATTTTCCAATCGGGGTTAATAGGCTGTTCCCCGTATAATGCGATATAATTTTCAAGCCATTTTTTGTCAACCCGTTCTATGTCGTTTTTAGGCTCACGGGATAAAAGTGCGATGGGTTTATTTTTAGTGGGGGTGTTTTTTGTATTATTATCTTTATCAGAATCAGAATTTATATCTCTATCAGGATCAAGATCAGAATAGTTAGGGACTTTTTTAGACTGTTTTGGACTTCCTTTTTTGTCCTTATATGATATATGGACTTTTTTGGACATATGAATTTTATAATGACAGTCTTTACAAATAGCCTGTAAATTATCAATATTATTAGTTCCGCCGTCTTTTAATGGTTTTATGTGATGTATTATCAATTTTCCTTCATTTCCACATATAGCGCATTTATTTTCCGATTTTTCTTTAACCGCTTTCGCTTTCCCGCCAGAAATACTATGGCGCGATTTACTAGCAATAATTGTTTTATCAACTAAAGACAAATCAAACTGATAATTAATATTATGTAAATATTTTAATATATTTTTAGGCAATTCTTGTAAACATGATATTATCCCGTCTTTTATCTTGGATTTTTCTTCCCATTTCTGGTGTTTTGGCCATTTTGGTAACGCTATATATTCGCTTATTCTGTAGGCTTTCCCGTGCTTCTCAAACTTGTCAAATATATTTTTATAGTCATCACCGGAAAGCCCCGTATCAAATAATATTCTCCTTTCTGATATTTTATATACTCCGGCTATATTTGTAAGCGTATTTGTTAATAAATAAAGATATAAAGCCTTTTCAGTTAAATTAAGCGTCTGTACCCATTCATCGTCCCAAAAACTGGTTGAAATATACCGTTGCGTACTCATTTGCCCCTCCCTTTCCTTTTATCATGCAATTTATTGCGCCTATGCTTATGTCTGCGGAATTTCTGAAAACCCAATTTTATGCGCTCGTTTTCTGCTATGTTGGGCAAGTGAAAGCTACACTCTCCGCCCCTTCTGCCGGTTTGAGCATAAGCACCTAACCCCAATAATGTTCCCGCCAAAGCCAAATCTGAACCTCTCAAAGTATCCCCCTAATACCTAAAATCCGTAAAATGCAAGATCGCCATAATCCCATCTTCCCATTTGTGGTTAAACGCCCACTCGTCCAATTCATCATCGGTCTCAAAACCGTCGTTTTCTGCGATCTTGTATTTTGGAATTTCTTTTTTATTGACGTAATAATCAGGCAGGGCTTTATCGCCCCACTCGGTCATTACCTGACCAAATAAAACTACTTTTTGAACACTTACGATTTTCTTCACACAAAAAACTTTCTGCTTGCTTCGATACGGCTTTCCTTCCCACACAAATAAAGCCACTTCCCGCCCTTCAAATTTTTTCCAAAATTGGTATGATTGCCTGATACTATGTATCTTACCTTCTATAAGATCAGATTTTTCAAAATCTACAAATCTTGGGTCAAAACAAATTCTTCTCATCTGTTTCTCCATATATTTTTATTTACAGGCGTATTTATTATTTTTTCAGGAGACCACCCTCTTTTAATTCTTCCTTCAATTGTTTCAAACTTCATTCCTGTTATTTCACACCATTCAATAAGCGTTCTTGTTATACCATTTACCGTCAGCTTTCTATTTGACGACTTGTTTCTTGCCTGTTCGCCATTAGATACCCACCTGCAATTTTCAGGACAATAATTCCCGTCATTATCAATGCGGTCTATTGATAAATTATCCGCATAGCCGTTATTCATTGCCCATGTAAAAAACAGTAAAAGGTCATTCTTCCATTCATCGCATACAGTTATACCGCGCCCGCCGTAGCGGTTATAACGTGAATTTTTTACATTGAAACAACGGTCTTTCATGCCGTACCAAATTCTTGCAAGCCGCCTGTTTTTAAGCGTTAATCCGTGTTTAATTCTATGCCCCTTTGTTAATAATTCTGCGCTAAGGCATCCGCAACTTTTGGTAAAGCCCCTTCTAAGACTTTGTGAATTTACTATTGTCGTTTTTCCACAATCACACAGGCAATTCCACCTTGAAGTTTTACCAGCATTATGTAATCCGATGACTTTCAGCCTTCCAAACCTCTTACCTGCCATATCAATTATTTTTCTCATGCCGTCTCCTTTACGCGCCGCACAACAAAATCAACGCACGGGTGCGACATACCGTTTCCTAAAGCCTTGTATCTTTGGCTGTCGGATATTTTTTGTAACAACACCTTTTCATGAAGACCTGTACGGTATTTCTCCGGCATTATTCCGTATTCAGTCCAGTAGTCCGGTAGACCTTGCAAGCGTTCACACTCAAGCGGCGTTAATCTGCGGATTATATATTTATTTGTTATCATGGGATCAAGAATTAAATCCTCTGTAGTGGGGTCATTTCTCGCTTTCCTTGTTTGGGACACATCGTCTGCCTTATACTGTCCAAAAGACTTAAATCCGTATGTAATGACGGTATAATCTGGTTTATTGTCTTTGGTCATCAAAAGAGGCACGTTACCGCCGCCCGTTCTCATTCGAGACGATAAGGTCTGTATTTTTCCGTCTTCAATTATTTTTATCCGGCTGTCGTTGGGGTGATTTTCCAGCGCTACCGCAAATTGGTTATCGCCCATATTTGCGCGTAATGTCCCCGTGGTTCCGTCTTCGTAATAATGGTTGCCCGTCCGTGAAACCGCACCCGGTTCAAACACAAGGGGTTCGTGTCCCTTCGACTGTCCCCTTAAAGTGGGGGATATTTCCCCTTTTTCAACATTGATACTGCCCCCGCCCTGATCTTTCAGGATAACTAAACCTATATTATCTTTGTCTACCCTGCCGCCCCTTAAAGTATTGACAATATCGCCTGTTAAATTCTGATTATGCCCGTCAACGCCGACGACCACATCAGGCGGCATTTTTGTCTGTAGGCAAGGGGCGCGATCTTCTTCGTATTCGATGTTTCTCGTTATGCTTCGCCACCCATTAAAGCCTGCTGCTCTAACGCCGCCTTCAGCGCTTCCGGCAATTCCTTTCCCCGCCTCTCCGCCCTCCGCAGGATTCCCCGGCAAGCCTTCGGACTTAAATAGTATTTCTCCGGCACATTTTTTTCCAAAATCTGCGACAAGGAAGATTCTTTTACGACGTTGGGGCACTCCCCAGTATTTAGCGTCCAATTTTCTCCAAGCCAACGACCAACCGTCTCCCACAACGGCTCCTGCAGATTTCCAAACAGCGTTTCCGTCTTTTGACGGAGGTCGAGGAATTGAAATTGCCCCCCCCCCCCTGCAATGTTGGCGATTTCTTCAATGACGATTCTAAAATCTTCTCCCCCGTTTGAAGAAAAGGCTCCATCGACGTTTTCCCAAATAATTCTGCTTGGGTACTTTCCATTTGTTTTTCCTCTCATTTCTTTTATTATTCTCATGGCTTCCAAGAATAAGCCCGATCTCTTGCCTTCCAATCCGGCGCGTTTCCCGGCGACGCTTAAATCTTGACAGGGGCTGCCGAAGGTTATTAAGTCAACCGGATCAATCTCCGCGCCGTTAATCTTTTTTATGTCGCCCAGATGTTTCATTTCCGGGAAGTGCCTTTTTGAGATACTTATAGGAGCCGCTTCAATTTCGCTTGCCCAAAGGGGCGTTATGCCGTTGACTGCGGCGGCAAGCGGGAATCCTGCGATACCGTCAAAAAGACTGCCTAGCGTCAATTTTCCACTCCTGTTATGCTTTTTAGCATTTCGTCTAACTGGTTATTGATTCTTTCAATGGCTTCCATAATTTTTTTAGAAGCCGGAAAATCCTCTTGCAATGAATTCATAATTTCCCTTTGTTTTCTTATTCCGTAATTTTCAATGAGTTTAACTCCGCCGTCTTTTGACACCGACTGGTTGTCGATCATGTCAAAGATATTCTCCGCCGTAAAATTTTCGTTATTTGTCATGGTGATACTCCTTTACTTTTTGATTTATTATCGCCGGTCGCGCCCATTCTTCTTGAAAACGCCCCCAACTACGATCTTTTCTGCCTTCCCAGTCCCTATATAACATCGCAAAAGGCATAAAGCCCGCCATTATACATTCCCTTAACCTTATCTCCGCTTTCTCAAACGTGTCGCCGTGATAACCGATAAGGACGTAAGCCCTCATTGCGTCGCATACCCTAAAGCCGTATTCTTTTAACAGCTTTCCGGCTTCAAACAACGGCTCGCGGTCGTCGGGAGTGTCATAAGCGAAAAATAACCGCTTCGGGTTTATTTCGGCCAATTCTTCGACGTGCCATTGTTTTAACTTCGCCGCTTCCAATCCCCCGGAGAACACTATCTGTTCTTTCTGTTTTTGAAGCATATAAAACACTTCGCGGATATGAGCGTCGGAACAGGCAAGAAGATTATCGTCTAACACATTCCAACCCTGCGTAACGGGCAATTCTCGGACGGTATCGCCCTCACGCTTCCACACGCCGCAAAACCAACAGCGATTCGGGCAACCCCTCGATGTGATCACATAACCTTCTTTCAGGTACCTGCCCGGCTCAAAGTCTCCGCCCGGCTGTCCCATTGCGGGTCCGCCGATTTCCGTCGGCGCGATCTGTCTCCATGCCTTTTCAAGCCTTTCCGCCTCGGGAATATCCCAAGTGAAAGATACCGATATGTGAACGCGCTCTATCCCGGCGGTCGGCGCAAATAAATCTGGCTCCCCTATAAAAGCAAGGTCGTCTGTCGGCGTGGCGTTGGTTCGTCTTGGGAATACCCGCGCAAGGCTCATACCGCTATCGCCTCCTTCCTGTAAAATTCTCCAAACAATTCTTTCGCCGCCTCTTGGTAGGCATCGGACGCGGCGGCGGCTGTATCAAAATACCCAAGGTGCTTGTATTTGCCGTTTATCCTTATTCCCGCCCGGTATTTTCCTTTGGTTGGCGCGTAATTCACGCCCTTGTATCCGGTGGTGTTCGATTTTCGCATTGGTACGTTCCTGCTGTTTTCGGCGCTTGTGCATATCCGCAGGTTTTGCCGTCGGCAATCAAGCCAATTACCGTCAATATGGTCTACGACGGATTCCGGCGGGGCGCTCATAATAAACCTGTGAAGTTTAATATCATGGCTTTTGCCGTCGGGGTGCTTTACGGAAGTGGCAAAATAAATACCTCTCTTGCGGTCGGCAATATGCCATATCCGGGCTTTAATAAGGGGGGCTATATCGTCGTCAATAATAACATCGTAGCCTTTTATGTTTATTATAGTCATTCGCTTTCTCCTTGTAACCACGGGTATTCCCGTATCAACGGTTTGCCCCATATCTCGGCAAGGCTGTCTTTCATAAAGATCGGGACATGATCGAATCTGCATTGTTCTATTATTCTTTCTATCCATTCTCTTTGCGGAATAATCTTGTCTTTTCGATTCCCCGTCTCTGCGCCGATTATCACCCAACCGATAGCATAAAGACGGCCGCCAGTACGAAAATTAGTAAAATCACTTTGAATTGGCTCTATGCTTAAAAAAGAATTTACCCTTGAATCGCAAAAATAAGGCTCATTATCATTTGTAATCGTTGTACCAAACCACATATTTGATACATCGCCCGGTATAAACAACCTTGTATAACGTATTGGGTTCTTTGTCAAAAACAAATATCTGTGTTGTGGGGCTTTCTCGCAAGCCTTAAAGACCTCCAATGTCCATTCGTCAGGAACCCACTCCCCGAATAAATCTGCCATCGAACATACAAAAACATTTTGCGGCTTCTTTTCTAATTGTGGTTCTTCAAGGCGGTATCTGTGGAATGTCGGATCAAAACCATACGGATATGGATTTTTATCAAGACGCATTTTCCTGTCATGTATTTTGGTACTATCAAAAACGCTCTCACCCTCTTTTTTCCCAAAACGCCGCACAATCTTTCTTGCGTAACAATACGGACAGTTATGCAGACACCCGGTAACGGGGTTCCATGTCCTATCACACCATTCAATCGGAGTTTTATTCATTTAATGATTATCTCCTTTATTTTTTTGGGATCTATGTCTACAAATTTTGTCTTTCCGTCTTTTTCCTTGACATCAATTTCCCCGCGGTATTTTTCAAACTGGAAAAAGAAGAATTTATATTTTTCCTTATGCCCGTCCTTGTAAATTACTTCAACTGTCATTTTCATTACTCCCCCTGTTCGTCGTCGTTGACGATCCGCATCTTAAAATATCTGTAAGAAAAATGGCGGACTTCGCCGTCATTATCCGTTATTTCTAAACCACGGGGAGAAGGAATAACCAAAACAACATTGTCATACAAATATTCTTCGCCGCAGGACTTGCCCGTCATTTTAATTTTCACGCTTCCCCCTTATGACCGGGTTTATATATATCACCCCTTCCAATTTGTACCACCTCGCCATGACCCGATCTGCG
Source organism: Treponema sp. R6D11 (assembly GCF_054786075.1). Taxonomy (NCBI): domain Bacteria; kingdom Pseudomonadati; phylum Spirochaetota; class Spirochaetia; order Treponematales; family Treponemataceae; genus Treponema; species Treponema sp. R6D11. Next base: position 7,355 of record NZ_BDHD01000024.1, read on the forward strand.
TATTCAAGGGAGTTTCGGGGCGGCGTTTTGCCGTTTGAATATCTTGCAAACCCGCAGTTATACGCAACGGCGACCGACCAGTATGTGTTTAATTCCGGCTTACTCATTAATTCTTTAATGTGTAGGCAACCGGCGCGGATATTCGTTTCCGGGTCGCGCCAATTTATACGCCCATAGAATTCAGAATTTAATTGCATAACGCCAAGGTCATAACTCCCGTTATCATTAACCCGGCTTACCGCCGCCGGATTAAGCGTTCTGTTTTCTTCTAACGCAACGGCAAGCGCGAAGCGGGGCGGTACTCCCGTTTCGGCGGCGATAGTTAAAATGAGCGCCATAATTAAATCAAACACTTTCCCCTCCCTAATCATCAAAATCCCCCGGCGGTAATTATTTTCACGGAATCTTTTTTATTCTTTACCCCACCGCCGACGGTCAGGAGCACGTCAACGCTCTGTCCGCATTGGGGGCAACAGCCGTCGCCATAAAAATTGTAGCTTTTTATCCCCATGTCCCCCATCATCGACATAAGCAATTCCGCCATGCCGTCTTTCCGCTGTTCACGGAAATTCATCTCAATAATATTTTCCTTACCGCAAGAGGGACAGCTTACTTCGATGGACGGCATTTTCCCTGCTCCTTCTTCTGGGCTTTTTTACCCATCTGGTATTTCGCATACAATTCTACAATTACGTCCGCTGTAATGTTCATATTTCCTCCAGTGCCTTTTCGGCTAAATTATCCGGCTTGTACTCAATGGCAAGCCGCTCTGTCCTGTAATCCAGTTCCAATTTGCCCGCCAAAGTCCGGGCGCGGTCAACGCGCCCCTTTAAGTGCGGGTAAATCTGTAAAAATGCGTCCCAACCGATACGGTGCTGTTTTTCGTGTTCGTCCCAAAGTAACGCTAACCAATTCCACGATTTTTCAATGTCCGCAGCGTCCGACCCCCGGCTCACGATATGCGCCCTCACGATCCTGCCAGACCGACCGCTTGCCTCTGAATAGGGGTGCGTTTTAATCCATTCGTCATGGGTCAGCATTTCTTGGCAATTAACGTCCCGGTAATCCGACGGGTCGTATTCCTGCCGTCCCTTCCAGTCTTCCCAGTCTTCCAGTACGCTCTGGACGGTCGCCATAGTCCCGTAATCCAGTTCACACTCCGTCGCAAGGTGCTGTAATAAGCCGTCAATGAACCTTGACCCCTGTATCGAGTTCGCTTCGGATATGTGAACCGGGCGAAGTTCCTTGTTAAAGCGGTTAGGCACTTTGTCGGCGTAAAGGTCTAACAGGTCGTAATACAGTTTCGTTTTTTCGTCATCTAACGGGGTCCGCCCTTCCATTGATTCAAATATAGCCGTTACCAACGCAAATACCGATTTTAGCTGTTTGTGCGTCCGATGCTGTTGGGGCAATGTAAGGAAGGTTTGAACAAAATATTCTTTGTTGTTGTATTCTTCCCTTTTTGCTTTCGTCTTGAAAAACGCCAACACGGATTCGAGATCCTTCTGGTTGGTCGGTCGCAAGACTATATAATTGTTTTTATACAGCGCCCCATGCGCCGGAAGTCTAACTGCGTCCATTTATCAGTCCTCAAACTTCGGTATATTCGTATTCTTTAACGCCTGTTCTTCTTCGGGGGAAAACAACGCCCCCCCCAGTGCCGGCACCGTCCGATTTTTCCGGCGTACTTTCAGGAGTAGCGGCGGGGGGCGGTGTAGCGGTCTGCTGTTGCACGGTCGTTTTTTCCCCTGTCTCTTTCGCGGCGGCGGGAACAGCCTCTTTTTCGCCCGCGGGCTTTCCGTTTCCGGCGGTTGTCGGGGGTTTTTCCCTTATTATGTTGGGATTGTCCCGGTCGTCCTCGATGGCGGGGATAATCTTGTCTTCGATGTCGAATTGGAATTTTGTCTCTCCGCCTTCGGTAACGGCGCGGGCGATTATTGCGTTTTCGTCTGCGATAAGCGCCTGTTTCAATTCAACGGACTTCGGGGCGTACTTTAACACCCTTTCAAGCATTGTTTTTTTCGCCATAGATTCTTTCGATTCTTGGGTTGACGACCATGCGCTATACTTCCATTCGTCCTTTTCGCTGTCGTAGGATTCAGAAAACTCCTCTGCGTGTTTCATAATCTTGTCCCACGTCCACACGACGAAATTCTGCCCGCCGTTTTCTGTCTCATAAAGCGCCCACACATATTTTGGGTTTTCCGTCTTGAATTTCTGTATGTGTTCGATATAGTGGGCAGTGCCGTTTTTGTACTCGAATATATCGCCTTCGTAGACCACTTCGGCGGTTATCCTGCGGTATGTGCCGTAACGGTAACAAAGATCGACAAGCCCCTGATAACCCATTTGAAACTGGCATTTGAGTTTTTTCGCCTTGCCGTCCCACCGGGGGATTAACCACGCCTGTCCGAGGGGGGGGTATTTACCTCAAGCCCCAACTGTAACGCCTGAAGCAGGGAACCGAAAAACGAATTCGGCTCGCACTGGGCAAGTTTGGGGTTATTGAGAATCGCCGTCATTACGATCCTCATCATCCGTTCAACGCCGATCTTGTTGGGTAGGGCGTTCTCGAATTGCCCCGCCATTTTTTCAATCTGGTGCTGTAACGTCTTCCGCGCCTGTTCTTCGGGCGATGTTTCTTTCGTCTTGTCTTTTGCGTCGCTTCCGTCTGTTTTCATTTATTTTCTCCTTTGTGTGTGATAAGATAAATAACTTCATAAAGCCGTCTTGTGGCTTTTATGTCCGATAACGCCCCGTGCGCTCCCGTATGCTCTATGCCAAGGGCTTTTGTCATGGTTTCAAGTTTCTGGTTTTTTGTTTTCGGGAGATGTTTTGCCGCTTTTTTGACCAGATCGTACACGTCGATAAGCCTTCCGTTAAAATAATCTTCCATGACATAACCGCCATGGCGGAAAAACAACGCCGATATATGGCTCCAGTCAAACTTGCAATTATAACCCGCAAAAACCATTCTTTCGTCTTCGGGGAGATGTTTTTTAAGGAAGTTTGCCAATTCCGGTATAACTTCCGCCGCCGGCGGGAAAGATTTTATTTCTTCCTCTGTTATGCCGTTCACTTTCGCGGCGCTTTCATGGTATAGCACTTCGTCGTCTAACGGATTCAGACGGAAAACTTTTTCTTCGACCATTTTATGTATCGTTTTTTCGCCTTCTATCACGTCCGCATAGACAAGTATCGCTATCTCAAACGCCCCGGAATTGACAGGCTCAAGCCCCGTAGTTTCCGTATCAAGCCAGATTACCGTCATAGTTTTTCCTCCATGCGGATAAGGCGGTCAAGTTCCGCCGCGATCAACGCCCCGGCTTTTACAAGGTCTATCTTGCGGTCTCCCGTTGTCTGTTTGTACCATTCCATGTTAAACGGCCAAACATTGTGCAAAAACGACCCGCCACCGTCAAAGGTCATCACCAGATATTCTGGAGACAGGGCGTAACAAGCCGCTGCGTCGGACAATTCCCCGTTAATAAGTTCGTCGTCATGCTCCGCAGAAAAACCCTCTACCTCTATTTGGCGTTTCCGTTCTTGCGCGATAAGTTCCACCCCGGTTAAAGATGGTTTGTCCTTCCATTTCGCAAGCCCGGCGGTTACAAGCGTGGTTATATTCCTTGCGTGTACTTCATTCCTGCCGGGCGTGTATTGCATAATTTGCCCCTCATAAGGACACCTGTTTTGATATACGACCGTCGCAAGGTTGTTGCTCACCCAACCGCCTTCGGTTATAGAGTATGTATAACCGTAATTGGTTAATACGTCGTAATCTTCTCCGATAAATTTGGCTTTCATTTTGTAACCACCTCACCTTCTTTCAGGTAGATAATTCCGTCTTCCAAATTTTCCGGCATATCGGCGACTTTAAGGAGTATGACCAGATAAGCGGACGTTTCCGCCCATTTAGATATTGCGGCGGTCGTCTTGCCGTCAAGGGATTCCGCGTTGTCTACGACCAATACCTTTAATTTGCCGGAGAAAGCCGCGCCGATGGAGAAGAATACCTGTATGCTTTCCGCCGTACTCCAATTATCCTTGTCGTTTGTGTCCGTAATGCCCCGGAGAATCCCCTTGTGGTAGAGCATATTGTCTTCGCCGATGGTCAAGCCGTCGATTAAAGTAATTTCGGAAAGCGTTTTTTTCCGGGTTTCCCGTAACGCCTCGATCTCTTTGGTAAGTTTGTCGTATTGTCCGGCAAGGCGCTCAATGCTTGCTTTCTTTTCGACGTATGCGTCCCATGTTTTCGCCGCCTCTTCTTCGGTGTTCCATTCGACAAACTTCCTGTCCATTTCGTCCACTTCGGCTTGCGTGTACGCCTTGCCCGCTTCGTCAAGGCGTTTCTTGGCGCATTTAACCGCCTGATCAACTTCGGCTTTCAAGCCCTCAATGTCTTCAATCGAATCGAATGAGCATTTTCCCCGCAGGTACTCCGCCGCCCTGTCAAACACCTCACGTTGGATTTTCAGGTATTTTGTAGCCGCTTCCCTCTCCGCTTTCAGGTCGTCGATCTTCGGCGGGTGTTTTTTTTCTTCCGGCGTTTTTCCCGGTTCGCCAAGTTTCTTTTTATCCCTGCCCGTTTCGGTTCTGGTGGTTTCCTTGTCCTTGATCTCGCAGTCTATCTGGTCGATTTTTGCGGACACTCCGGCGCGGTCTTTCAGGATCTCAATAATCTGCGCGTCGGTTTTTGTGCGTAACGCCCACGGCATTTCAAGCCCCGACCGCAGGGAATTAAGGAATTCACGGACACCGCCGGAAACGACGGCATAACGCTGTAAATCGTCGTTGTATTTCGCTATCGACTGTTTGACGGTATCTTTAATGGAAGTTTTTATTTGAAGGCCGTCGTCGGTATAGGCTATTATCTCCGCATGGCTTTCACCGTCCGTTATCATGCCGGGCGTGTATGACTTCGGACCCTCGAAAGTAAGGGCTATGCTCTGGGCGATTGTACTCTTGCCCGCTTTGTTCGCGCCCTGTATTATTTGAAGTCCGGGTCCGTGAAAGTCAATATCAGCCTGTTTTATTTTCCGCAGATTGCGGATTTCGATTCTTTTTAATAACGCCATATTACACCGCCTTCTTGTCAATGGAGACGGTTAATCTGTCCGTTTCGGTTATCTTGCAAAACTTGTCATACAAGCCTTCTTTTTTCAGGGCTTCCGTGTCAACATGGCGGCTTTCAAGGAACGTCCATGAAATTTTATACCGCCCGCCAAGCGCCGATAATTTTCTTTCGGTTTTGCTCGGTTTCGCCTTTTTGACAAGTTTTGTTTTAAGGTCGATTTTTGCGGCTTCCTGCTGTTCTTTGAGGGTTTTAATCTGTTCGCCAAGGTCGGTTATTGTTCCGCAGATTTTCTTTTCTTCTTCGGAAAGAGCGATGGTGGTCGCCGACCCCTCGTACATTCCGGTTATCATGTCGTCTTCACAAGGGAATCCGACCGAAGCGGGAATAACGTCCGCCAAGACATTGTTTTCCCAAAAATTCTTTTCGACGGCGATCATTTTCGGTATAAATTCTTTATCCCGTAAAATGACGTACACTTGCGTTTCTTCCGTGTCAAGGAAACAGGCATAAAGAATAACCCAGTCCATTTCCATAACGACCATGTAGTGCTGCACTTGCGCGTAATAAGAATCGGGAATTTCGTCTTCGCCGAAGTTATAGCCGTACTTTGAAGACTTTATTTCAAGCCCGCCGATCCCCTGAATCGTCTTGCCCCGGATAGTTGCCGGGTTTTTGGCGTATACAAGCCCGTCCAAGTTCGCCGACATAAAGGGGTGTTCCTTTGAATAGAACATATACGGAACCTTGATTATTTCAAGATCGGGGTAATACTGCGCGAACCAGTCCCTCATAACAGGTTCCAAGAGTTTGCCCCGCTTCGCGGCGACGCTCATTTCCTTTGATTCTTCCCACCCTTTTTTCTGCCCATAGACCGTATAAGGTGTTCCCCACTCACCATTTAACAGCATAAGAGATCCTGCGTCGGACCCCCCTATGCTATTCCGCCGCAGATCAAGCCAGTCCTCATAAGACATGGTGTCCGTCCTGACTGCGTTAGGGCAACGCTCAAGCATTGCCTGAATAACAGGCTGTTCGCTCATAAATTTCCTCCATTCTAATTTTTTTCCGATTGCTCGGAATTTTGGGGGCGGTAGGTGCTGACCCTACATACAGGATTTAACGCCCGGTTAATTACTCATTGCGCCCATGGTTCCCTGTGTTCGACGTGTTGACGGCGTTATCCGTAACACGTCGGCGCTTTCCGCTTTCGCCACACCCCCAGAACCGGGGCGATACCTCACGCCCCGGCAAATGGTTTAACTGGGAGGAATTAAGGTTTACCGCGGGGCTTGATAAAGCCCCGGTAACACCTCCATTCCAACTTAAAGGCGGTAGGAATTAGCCTTGCCGCCCGTTGTTTTTGGCCATATTTAGCCTTTTCAACGCCTGATAAAAACTTTTCAATATCATGCCAGTATCGCCCGACGTAATAATAGAAAAGCACATAATACCCTAAAAACATAAATCCCCTTTTAGGCGATTACCGGGATACCCGATACGGCGCTTTCGATGTAGGCGACGATGTTTTGCGTCGCGTCGTTTACCCACGCCCCCCCGTCCGCTTCAAAGAGGGCTATATTAGGAATCTCACCTGTAAGGCGGATACGGAGCAAGAATTCGCTTTGCGGCTGTTCAACTTCCCTGAACGTGCGGTATGGGGAAAGTTTGACGATTGGTTTTAACGCAACCTTGTCTTTTAACGCCCCGGACACGCCCCTCGCTACGGCGACTTTTTGCGTAACGCCGTCGTCTTCCAATTCGATCTGCGTTCCGCCGGACAGCTTCGACGCATAAGAAAGAACGTAATCAAAATCGTCGTCTTTCCTTGCCTTAAAGAGAGAGCGGAAAGTAATGGCAAATTCTTCTTGGGAGAGGAAACTTCCAAACGGGAATTCGTCAAGCCTATCGTTGATTCTTGCCGAAATAAGGATAGTCCGCTTCTTGTCTTCTCCGTCAACGTCGGAGATAAGATCAACGGACTTGTGATCGTTGACCACGATTAAATGGGGTTTGCCCTTAATGAGTTTATCAATGTCGTTTTTGATAAATCCGCAGAACCCCCGCAGATTGTGAACGGTCAATGTTGACGGCTTCGGATTATAGATAACCGGGTGCAAGTTTGTGGCCGTATATTTACGACCGCCGACTTCCACAAGGTAACTGTCCTTTGTCATCTGTTCGACCTTTTCAATAGTGTCTCTTTCCATATTCTGTTACTCCCCAACCGCAGCCTGTTGTTTGAATTGTTTGATCTTGCCGTTTGTTTCGGCAATTCCCGGAAGTTCGGGTCCGGGGTCGTCCTCATAGGCGGAGAAATAACCGTCCCCGTCTTTATCGAAAAACAAAAAGGATTCGGTGGGTTTGATCTTCGCAAGCGATGAAGACACCTGTAATTTAATCTCACCCGTCCGTCTTGTTTTATCCGGCTTGATGGCGATCTTTATCGTTAAAGAACGCTCTTGATTCGGAGCGGTGTTTTCGTCCTCGATGTTGGCAAGGACTTTCTTAAATTCCTCGTCGAACAGATCCAAAATTGCACCGTTCTGAATTGTTTGTAATTCGATTTTTTTCATTGAATTACCCTCCTAAAGTGGTTTTTTTCTTCCGGCGACGCCGGGTTAAAGGAAAGCCAACGCCTTTCGGAAAACGCCTCCCGTAATACCTGATCAAGAGAAGGATAAAAACGACAAGGGCTGCTGCGCTCAAAATAATGTTTGTCATTTTTCTACCAACTCGAATGTGTTAAAAATGGGATCAAAACTCCTGTCAATTAAGGGGTTGCCGCCCTCAATCGTCCCGGTATCGCCCACGCAATACCTGATCCATTCTTCCGCCTGTTCCCGTGAGGTATCGTCGGGAACGTCGATCTCGAATTGAACACGAAATTTTTTCACTTCTTAACTCTCCTTCCCCGCCCCACGAGGGGGCGGGAGACCAGATTAATTGTGCCGCTGCTTCGCACCAACACAGAAAGCGGGGGCGCAGCCACCTACAGCACTCGCGTCGTTGTAGTAGTTGCTAGTGCCAATGCTGTTGACAATAGTGAAGATAGCAGACGAGCCGGATCGGGGCTTGAGCCAATACAACCAATCAACGCCGTTGTACTTTTTCACACCTTGATTTTCTTCTGGTATGAATACACTAACTTTCTCATCAAGATTAAAGGCATTTTGAATCGCCTCTTTGACGGCTTCGCTTTCCAAATACTCCGTAAGCAAGTCTCTACCAGTTCCTTTGTCCGTATCCCTTGCGGAATTGAAAAGAATATCACGGCTGTAATATTTACCGTCTTCTTTCAATTCAAATACGGCGTGTGTCTTTTGAGAGTTGAAATGTAAACCGCCAAAGACTGCTTCCGGCCATTCAATATCACCCTCTAAAACTTTTTGCTCGTCAGAACAAGAGGAGTTGCTTTCCAACTTGTCTACACGTTTTTTGAGGTCGATTATTTCTCCCTCGATTTTTTTGCACCATTCTTGGTCATTCATTCTTTTTTCCTCCAATCCCCCATAATTTATTCACGCACCCACCCCAAGATTATTCGTGTTGGTTATCACCGACACAGAAAGCGGGGGCGACACCGCCCCACGGATCGTTGGCAATGGTGCAGAAGGCATCACCACAGCTGCTGGTATTGCAAAAGCCGCTCGCGCTGGGGGCATACGGAGTGGACAACCGCCACCAGTTTGTATCGTTAAGGTCGTCAACGCAGACCTTGATCCGATTCGTGCATTTTTCAAAATAGGGGTGCCGTACCGCCTCACCCCAGTTCACGGTATCGTCCCAGTCGCCGTCTTCGCTTTCGCCAAAGACTTCATAAGCGGTCGGCAATGACACTTTCAAGCCGTCAATGTTCGGCAAGAGGTAATCCTCTATGTGGACTAACGTCGTTTTAAGAAAACGGGTATTGAGGTATTTTGCGGCGGCGGTCTTCGCAAAACCACCGCTGTTCGTGTTTTTGCTGTTCATCGCAGCCTTAAAAAGTTCGTTTTCAAAATTAAAAATAACCTTGTCGTCGAATACGGCGGTAACGACAATTTTTACCCCGGTTTCCTCTATGGCGGGGAAAGTAACGCCGTCAATTTTGTCTTCACGCGCCGACAGGGGGATAATGAGATAATCGCCGGGCTTGAAAATCTTTTTTGCGTTTCCCTTTCCGGCGATTTCGGATATTTCGGCTATGGTTGTCCACGGCTGATCTTCGGAGTTAAGCAACAGACCGATGTCCCGGACTTCGCCCGTGTATCCGTTGCCTTCTTCTTTGTAATCGCCGGACAGGTCGCCGCCGATAGATATTCCCAGTACGCTTTTTATTTCCGGGAATACGAGGTTGTAAAGAGCTTCTTCGGGTTTTCCGAATAACGCTCCCGCTCTCTGTAACGACCTGTCTAGGTCGTCGAAGATCGAATCTACCGTGTTTACGGCAAGATGGTATCTTTCGATGTTGTTCATGCGATTTCTCCTTTCCTTGTTGGTTTTTGTCGTTTTACTACCTTGTAATTGTTCATGTCTGAAGTCTTTTTGACTTTGACCCCGTGATAATGCTCTAATACCCATTCGCACATTTCGCGGAGCGGGTATAGGTTGCGGTTGGGATATTTATAGACCGGGAAGTGTCCCATTGTCGCATAACGGCAAAGGGTGTTCTTGGCAAGCCCGGTAACGGCGCTCGCTTCTTCGGCGTTAATGGGCAAGTCCTTAACGCCCAATTTCGCCAACAGGTCTAGGCGCTTCATTATGTCGTGTATGCAGTCGAAGGACGGAGGGCGCGGTCTACTCATCGTGATCTTCCTTATGCCCGCGTCCTTCGGGTTTATATTCAATATACGCGGCAATAACGATAATTCTTGACCGGGGCTTGCCGTCGGGTCCGTTCCATTTTTCCTGTTTAAGCCGTCCGGCAATACGACAGCCCCGTCCCTTGTGCGCCATGGCGATAGATTTTTCCGCCAACTTGCCCCACGCCTCGATGTCAAAAAAACTTGTTTCCCTTTGTTTTCCTTCTTCGTCTTTGTAGAAATAATTACTCGCAATGGGAAAAGCGCTTATCGGCGTACCATTTGGGGTGTTACGCACCGTTGGGTCTCTTGTGATGTTTCCTTCCAGCAGTATGCTGTTTAAGTCGTTCAATCTTTCCTCCCTGCCTTAAAATGGAATGTCGTCGCTCGAATAAGCGCCACTGCGGTTGCTGTCGTAATCGCCTTCCGTCTGTGGTTGATGATTTCCGCTTTCCGCGTCAAATTCTGGGGTGGTGTTATGTGAAGTGGGGGTTTCCTGTTCGACGGGGGCGGCGGGTACAGTGTCGTCGCATTTTTTCGCCGTCTCTATGAACAGCCTTGCTTTAACGGGGAAATTTTTGCACGTTGTCCCTCTATAATTCGTTTCAAGTTCAGGGGTGCCGTCGCCGTAAAAAAGCCTTCTGTAACGCTGTTCTATACTATTATGGAGTTTGAGAAGCGTAATATCTGCGTTCCCTATGTACCTGTGCCATTCTTCGTGCAGTTTTCTTTCGTCTTCCGTGTAGCTTATGTTGAAGTCTTTTATGACTGATTCCGCTTTCGGCGCGTTCTGGGGTTGCGGTTTTTCGGAAGGTACGGAGATCGCCGACTGAATATCAGTCAGTTCGACTTCCTTAATCTTCTTGACGGTAATTGAAAAACCTTCGTACTTTTCTGAAAAATATCGGTTGATGTCCTCTGCCGTGTACTTGTCATCGACCAGTACCGCTTTTTCATACAGCTTGTTAAATGTTTGGCGGCGGCTGTAGGTGCCGACCTGAATTAAATAAACCATGTTCCTTTCCTTCCCGGATTGCCGGGGCTATAGGCTAAAAATAGGGTGTCAAACTAACACCCACGGCGCGGGTTACGCCGATTTCCGCTTCGGGGCGGCTTTCTTTTTCTGCATCGCCCTTTTGGTCGTCTCCTGCGCCGACTTTGTGGCGTGGGCTAGGGATAATAAATGCGCCTTGTTTTCGGGCGACATTTTCCGGTAATTTTCAAGCAATTTTTCCTCGTCCTTGCTCATAAACTTCTCCTTGCTTTTTACAGCTTTACTCTTGACATTTGCTAACTATTAGAATTATAATAATAATTATTAGAGTTTGTCAACTATTTTTTGCAAATTATTAGAATTTTTTTTTGGAAAATTCCGATAATTAAGGTAGGATTATGAGGGGCTATAATAAGGAAGAAAACGAAGGAAAAAGGGGTTTTTATGGGAAGTGAAGTTGAATCCATCAACGACAGGGTGAAAAAAGTCAGGCTCGCACTCGGAATGACGCAGGAAAAATTCGCGGAAAAAATATTTGTTACCCACGGTCAGATTTCGGCTATGGAACTGGACAGGAGCGCCGTCAACAAACAAAACATAAATCTGATATGTTCACCTAACACATTTGCGGAAGGAAAAACGGTAAATATGGAATGGCTTTGCAATGGTAACGGCGATATGTTCGTTCCGCCGCCGCCGGACAATGGGCGACCAAAACTTTTTGATGAGAACAGCGTAGAATTACCGGCGGACGAAGAAGAACTGATCGGCGTATTCCGCGAACTGCTGCCAGAAAACAAACGGCACGTCCAAAAAAACGCAGAGATGATACTGGAAGCGCAGGAGAATACGAAACAGGCTTTGGGGATTACCAAAAAAGGGGAAGCGGACAGGCGGGCGGATACGTCAAAAAAACCAGTTTGAAAACATGGACGGGGGTTTATAGGGGTGTCCGACGTGAAGGTGGGATTATTTGCCCGGTTTGGGTGTGAGGAAAGATGAAGAAAAGAGAAAAGATGATAAAAAGATATTTTCGCTTTGTAGACAAACTTACAGAATCAGAGGGATTTAAGAAATTGTATAATGAATTACAAGAGAAAAGGAGGTAAAGTTAATATGAAAGCCGATCCTCGCTATACGAAAGAACAGGTAAAAATACTTGAGCGCGTAATACGTCGGGAAAAAGCCGCCAATAACATTGGGGCGGTTGAATCTTTTACGGAATTATTAGAGAAGGGGGGCATTGATATAGATATAAAAAAATTAATAGCCCCACCACCGAGTGGTACGCCAAATGAGGGTTAATTATGCCAAATAAAAGTTTTATACCGGGAGCGTATGTTAGATGCTCTGGTTTGCGCGATAACCACGGGGGCAATATGGATATTGGATTTAATGTAAAGGTGCGGGATTATATACTGGACTGCGACTTTGCCGAATTCGGAAACCCAAACGGAAATATGCGCGGACTTGATAAAATCAAAGACCGATCTTTGCACATTTATACCGATAATTAAAATATGGACTGGTTTACTTTCATTATTTGTTGGGACGCTATTTACAAGCGGTTTCAAGGGCGTTACTTGGAAGAATTGGAAATTTACGAAACGTCCCTTGAATTGGACAACATAGAAACAGACCTTGACGAAATCGGCGCATTACTGGACGCTGCCGGGCTATAACCTATTTTTTCGCCCTGTATTTTTTCTTAAAATTCTCAATGGCGATCTGTTCCCCACGCCCGTAGGTCTCCGTAATGTACGGCTCCCCGCCGCCCTCACGGATGGCGAATGTTTTTCCAAGATCGGCGGTAATCCAGTCCTTCGTCTTTTTGGGCAGCCCCCGCGGGAAATTAAGAATGTTTTTGCCGTTCACGAAAACCCTGTTTCCCTTTATCTCGATGTCCACCTTCGGTTCAGGCTCCGGCAGCCGGGCGACGTTTGACCGCCGCGCCCAGTCGGAGAATCCCCGGAGACTGTCATTATTAAGCCGGTTTAAGACTTCTTCTTCGTCGTGGTTCGCCAACGCTTGGGCAAGGTACTTTAATTTGTGGGCGTTTCCTTCCAACTTAAAGCCGGACTTGCTTAACATTTTGTTGTTGTCTATATAAGTCTCCATGATGATTTTTGCGTCGCTTAAAGTAGCGTCGGACATATTCAATTCCGGGAAAAGCCGTTTTTGGGCGTATTCAAGGTACGACCTTACGCCGGCGGCTCTGTAAAGCCCCTCACGCTCGATGATAAGGCAGCCGATACCGATTAAGTAAAGGTGTATGTTCGTCGCCCGTGATAGGTTTTTTAACGTGTCTTCAATGGTTGGCAAGTCCTTAGTCCTAAAAGCCTCAAACACCTCTACCGCCATTTTGTTGGTTTTGAAGGTGTCAAGATACTTCAGATACTTCCGCTCGTACTTGTCTAACGCCATTCCTTCTTCAAACGTGTTTTTGATTGTTTCCTGCGCCATTTTCGTTCCTTTCCCCCTGTCAATCCGTTAATTCTATAAATAATAAGTCCGTATGCTCTCTTTGAGATGATAGATCATAAAGGTCTCGATGGGTATACCCTTCCTGCACTTTTTCGTCTTCCCAGCCGAAGGTCGCCCGCAGCAGTTCGGGGTTCAAGCCCCGCCCCCGCAGGGCGGTCTGTATGGAGTGACGGAGACCGTGAAGCGTGATTTTGGGTATCCCCGCCCTTGCGACCGCCTCATTGAAAGACGACCGCAGTTTGCCGTATGACAGCGGACCCCGTTTCGGGCTTATCATAAAAACCCTTTCGTCCGGGGCGGCGCGGAGCGGCTCAAGCAGCGCCTGAAGCGTCTTTGGGTAGACCGTGTTGCGCGTCTTCTCCCATTTTGGAAGTTTCTCTTTTTCGACGTTGACATAATTCCGCACGACGTGAATCGTCTCCGTTTTCAGGTCAATATCCCGCCATTTAATGCCCCGGATTTCCCCCGCCCGAAGCCCGATCATTCCGGCGGTGATGACGGCAAGGCGTATCCTAGCGTTATTCCAACAGTCGGGGTTCATTAGTTTTTTCACGTTTTCGATGTTCACGGCGGGGCGTTTCTGTTTGTTGTACGCAACGCCAAGGCGGATGACGGAATCCGTCTGCGTCAGCCCCTTTTCAAGGGCGGTGTGTATCACGTTTTTATAGGCTTGGAATATCCGCTTTGTTTTCCGGGACAAGCCGAACCGGGCGATAAGGCGATCACGGAAACCCATTGAATCGGCGCGGGTTATTCTGGGTATGCTTATTCCGCAAACTTTGTCCGTCAATATGTATTTTAACAGATCAGCCCGGTAGTCTTTCCGCGTCTTATACCCAAGGTGCCGACCCGCAGCCTTGACCATTATCTCAAACGGATCATCGGCAAGCGCGGTAAAAAAGAATTTGGCGTATTCGCCTAACGGGGTGTCTTTAAGCCCCGCCGAAGCGCACCGCCTGTTCCATTCTTCCCTTGCCCATTGCACCGCCGCCGTTTTGTATCTTAATCCCGACGATACCTTTGACAGCAATTCCCTTGTCTGCGGATTACGGAATTTGACGTAGTACACCCTCCCGACCGGGAAGACGTAAAAATCGTCTTGGACTGAAATCTTTTGTCCCACTTTTTGTCCTACTTTTTTTGTCAATACGATCCATCATTCCGTAATTCCTTATGTAATAAAGACTTATATTGCCGCCT
>NZ_BDHD01000025.1:0-21544 GCF_054786075.1 Treponema sp. R6D11
GCGGCATTACTTAAACCTGCGGCAGAATCAGAGCAACAGGGGACATTTGATTTTGGCGATGATACTAACATGGGAAAAATTGAGGAGCAATGGCAGGATGCCGCCGACAAGGAAAAGAAAAACAGAACGATATTCGCACAACGCAGTTTAAAGCCTAACGATGTTCTTCCCGAATGGCAAAAGCAAAATGAAATTCTTGGTAATGAAGAAGATGTTGAACGTTTTGTTAGAGATACTCTTTTTGTGCTTAACGCTCCTCCTGATAATATTTTTAAGGGCGACAAATTGTCATATTTCAGATTTAATCCCGATCTGTTAATGCCCGCCTTAAAGAATCGTTTAAAGAATGAAGGAATAGAAAAACCTATACGGATGAATTTTAACTATCCTCCTGAAAAAAACGCTTCATTTATTCACAGGAGCAATCCGCTTGTTACGGTTCTGGCTGACTATATGCTTGAAACCGCATTGGAAGGAAACAATAACGAAAGAATTAACACCCATTCCCGTTGCGGAGTTTACGAAACAAACGCCGTCAGCCTTGTTACGTCGATATTTCTAATCAGGCTGCGGTATAAAATAGAGATGACGCAAAAGGGAGGAAAAACAAAAACCACCCTCGCCGAAGAAGCCCTTCTTTTGGGTTTTGAAGGAAGAAAACAAACAACGGAACTTCCAAGGGAAAAACTTGATATTCTGCTAAAGGAACAGCCAAGCGGAAATCTTGATAAATCGGTAATTGAGCGTGAACTTAACGCAAGCCTTTCATGGTGGAAAGAAAACACTTACGTTTTTGAGAAAATCGCCAAAGACCGATCGGAGGCGCTTCTTGCGGATCACCGCAGAGTACGCCGTGCGGCGCAGGGGCGTGGAAATTACGATGTCAAACCGGGGCTTCCGCTAGACTTAATTGGGCTTTATGTTCTGTTACCGGCGGAATTATAGGAGCTTAATTAATGCGGCGGACAAACATTAAAAGTTTAAGTTTTGACACAATAAAACTAGAAGGCTCATGTTTTACGGCGCAGGTTGTTGAAAACGCCGCTTTTGGAAAAAATATCAGCAAAATAACTGACGCCGATTACCAAATTCCAAGGGGCTTGCGACTGCTTGATGAAATTGGGCGCAGTTTTCAGATTGCCCAGGCTCAGTGGAAAAGTTATGAAGAAGGTAAAATTAAATCAGAACGTTTTATTCATGAGTTTTTTATCGACTCGCTTTTATATCCGCCTGTACTTTATGAAAAACTTGTAAATATAGATACGCTTGAACGCAGTGATTCCTGGTACATTACCTGCGACTGCCATTATCTGCGTTTAATGCGAAAGTCATCTTTGGCGAGACCTTCGTATCTTGAATTTGATCTACAGACAATTTTGAAAGAAAACCGTTTTCCCGGTTACCAAATGCTCTACCGTATTATGCACGGAAGCCGCACGGTCGGGCTGGATAATGAAGGTAACGGAAAATGCGTTTGGGACGCATGGAAGGAAGAAGGCGAAAAGCTGGGGGTGCGGGTTCGGGAGGGACTTCGAAAAGGCGTAACCAGAGCGTTAAGCGTTCTTGGAAGCGGTTTTTTGAATTACGATGCTTCCGGCAATAACGCCTTCCGTTCCGCCCTGGAAGCAGGGGATTTATCAACTCATGATTATTTTCAGGAATTAATGCGGCTCATGTACCGCTTTCTGTTTATATTCACTATTGAAGAACGTAAATTAATATTTAACCATTTACCCGAAACTAATCAAGCGGACAAAAATATTCTTGCCTCGCATACTTTATATGAGAAAGGTTACAGCCTACACCGTCTGGTAGATCGTAGCGCACGTTATATGTCAACTGATAATTATGGAGATTTATGGGAAGGAATAAAGATCGTTTTCAGGCTTTTAGGCGGTGAAGGAACGCCGGATGTTAATCCGTTAGACCTACCTGTTTTAGGCGGTCTCTTTAATGCGGATCAATGTCCTCATTTGGATCAATGCGATCTTTCCAACGCCAATCTGCTGGAAGCCATGTACCGTCTACGTTGGACAGTCGAAGGCAACGCCCGGACGCTCATCGACTATAAAAACATGGGCAGTGAAGAACTTGGTTCGGTTTACGAAAGCCTTCTTGAGTTGGTTCCGCAAATTGACCTTCCCCGCCGCTCTTTTGGTTTTCTCGGCATTGACGTTGAAGGTTCTTCTATCGGCAATACCCGCAAGACAACCGGCTCCTATTACACCAATGCCGGTCTTGTTGAGTGCCTTATCAAAAGTAACCTTGATCCGTTGATTGAAGAAAAATTAGCCCAGAACGAATCAGGCGGAGCAACTAAAATTACTTCAGAACAAAAATTATTGTCCATTACCGTAATTGATCCCGCCTGCGGAAGCGGTCACTTTTTGCTTGCCGCCGCCCGAAGGCTGGCTGACAGGTTAGCTCTTCTTCGGGCAGACGGTGTTCAGCCCATTGCCGATGACGTGTACCGAAACAGTTTGAGGGACGTGATTTCTTCCTGCATTTACGGTGTTGACCTGAATCCTCTGGCGGTTGAACTTGCCCGCATGTCTCTGTGGTTGGAAAGCCATGAACCGGGAAAGCCACTATCGTTTCTGGATCATCATATCCGCTGCGGCAATTCGCTTGTCGGCGTTATGGATTTTGACGTATTGAATAAAGGTATACCCGATGACGCTTATAAAGCTCTTTCCGGCGATGATAATAAAATTGCTTCCGATTTTAGAAAACGGAATAAAAATGAAACAACGGCAAGGGAACGCAAGCAATTAGCCCTATTTGAAAAATCCGTGGATCAGGCGGAAGCCGCCCTTGCCGATCTTCATTTGCAGATTGACAATATTCAAAACAACACTCTTGAAGATATCGAAAAGAAACAAACTCTATTTGAAAATTTATTTAAAAGATCGGAATACCATAAAATAAAACTTGCCTGTGATCTTTATGTCGCCGCTTTTTACGCTGAAAAGAAAAACAAAGACAGCATTGTCCCCACTACTGCCGATGTGGATCGGGCGTCGGCAGGACTGGACGAATCCAATTTTTCAGCCGGTGTGGAAGATGAAGCCGCACGAATTTCTGCGGAAAATCGTTTTTTCCATTGGCATTTGGAATTTCCAGAAATCTTTGTCGGGCAAAATCATGGCGGTTTTGACTGTGTATTGGGAAATCCTCCCTGGGAACGGATCAAGCTTCAGGAAGAAGAATTTTTCGCACCCCGCAAAAGCGAAATTGCCGATGCTGCAAATAAATCCATTCGAGAACAGATGATAGATGATCTAAAACAGGGAGGCGAATACGACAAACAGCTTTACGATGATTTTATCAAGGCTCGCAGAAACGCCGAAGCCGCCAGCGCTTATGCCCATCTTAAACAAGATGAAGGCGGTCGCTTTCCCCTGACCGGAATCGGCGATGTTAATACCTATGCCCTTTTTTCGGAAACCATACTCCTTATTAAACATAAAAAAGGCAGAGCAGGTTTTATTGTCCCCACCGGCATAGCCACCGATGATTCCACGAAATATTATTTTGCGGAAATTTCAGCCAGTAGCCTTGTTTCTTTGTATGATTTTGAAAACAAGGAAGCTATTTTCCCATCGGTGCACAGAATGTTTAAATTTTCTTTGGTAAGTTTAGGTGAAAGCGAATTTGCTGATCTTTGTTTCTTTTTGACCAACACGGATCAACTTGCCGATATACGCCGACATTTCCGGCTTGCCCGTGACGAATTCATACTGCTTAATCCCAATACCCAAACCTGCCCTGTTTTCCGTTCTGAGAAAGATGCAGAGCTTACCAAAAAGATATACCGGAATGTTCCTGTGTTGATACGTGAAAAGAATGTGAACGCAACGGAAGATGGTAATTCGGATTCGTCAAATCCTTGGGGCATAGAGTTTATGCGTATGTTTGATATGTCCAACGACTCCCACTTATTCAAAAACGAACCGGGAACAGACAGGCTCCCCTTGTATGAAGCGAAAATGATGCACCAGTTTGATCACCGCTGGGCTACCTACACGGATTCCGGCGATACCGTAGATGTAACGGCAAATCAAAAGCAGGATGTCAACTTTACCGTTAAGCCACGTTATTGGATTGATAAAAACGAAGTGTTTGAAAAACTTGCGGGAGATGATGATAATAAAAGACCGATTCCGAAATGGCTGATGGGTTGGCGGGATATTACCAATGCGACAAATGAAAGAACAGCGATTGTTTGCGTTATACCATTAAGTGGCGTTGGTAATAATATGCCACTTATTATTTTCAATAAAAATATAAAACCAGAATATAGATTAGTACTATATTCTAATTTAAATTCAATTGTTTTTGATTTTGTTGCAAGACATAAAACAGGTGGTTCACATATTAATTATTTTCTATTGAAGCAATTTCCCGTCCTTCCCCCAAACGCCTATTCTCAGGACGACATTAATTTCATCGTTCCCCGTGTGCTTGAGCTT
The DNA here is from genome assembly GCF_054786075.1 of Treponema sp. R6D11. Taxonomy (NCBI): domain Bacteria; kingdom Pseudomonadati; phylum Spirochaetota; class Spirochaetia; order Treponematales; family Treponemataceae; genus Treponema; species Treponema sp. R6D11. The sequence goes on from NZ_BDHD01000025.1 coordinate 4,473, forward strand.
ACCTATACCGCCGTAGACCTTATCCCCTTTGCGGAAGACCTCTGGGATTGCGCAGACTCAAAAATGAGGCGGCTTTTTCTGGAACAGCGCCACGGGACACAAGCCGCCGCATTAGAAGAGTTTACCCAATACGACACCGCCCATCTGCCGGAGAAAGCTGAAGTGCAAGGCAAGCTGACTGGGTTGGCTAGTTATCTTCCGCCCTTTGTCTTTGACCCGGGAAGACGGGCATTGCTCCGTGCTGCCCTTGATGCCCGCTACGCCCGGCTCTACGGCCTTACCCGTGACGATCTGCGCTACATTCTCGACCCCGCCGATTTAATGGGAGAGGATTACCCCTCGGAGACTTTCCGTGTGCTCAAGAAGAACGAAATCGACGAATACGGGGAGTATCGGACACGGCGGTTGGTGCTGGAGGCTTGGGATGGGGAGGGGTTATTACATGAGTGATAATTTGAATTGGAATAATATTCGAGCAATAAATGGTGATCAAAGACAAGGATTTGAAGAATTTGTCACTCAATTAGCTAGAATTGAAAATATTCCTGGTGCAAAACATTTTGTTAGAAAGGGTACTCCAGATTCAGGCGTAGAATGTTTTTGGATATTAGAAGATAAATCAGAATGGGCATGGCAGGCAAAATACTTTACAGCAAGTTTGGAATCAAGCCAATGGAATCAAATTTATCAATCTATTAAGTCTACAATAGACGGGCATCCTAGTCTTACAACATATATTATTGCATTTCCAATAAATCCTGCTGACGACAGGAAATCAGGTAGAAAATCATTGCAAAACAAATGGGATGAACAAGTACAAAAATGGCAAATATATGCAGAAACCAAAGGACTAACTATTAAATTTGTTCCTTGGTGGAGTTCAGATCTCATAAATCGTTTACAAAGCAGGGAAACTATAGGGTTTACTAAGTTTTGGTTTGATAAAGATTTCTTATCTGATGAATGGTTTTGTAATCATATTGAAAAGTCTATTGCTGATTTGGGACAAAGATATACTCCTGAATTAAATTATCGAATGCCAATCTCAAAAATATTCGATGGGTTAGCACAGGATGATAAATTTATCAGCCAATTATATGAAGTTTTGGATCCATTACTTATAAATATTAATGAACTTGGTATACGGGACAAAAACACTGAATACGTTAATTGCGTTAAGGACACAAAACAACTCTCAAAACTCCTTGAGAATGAATTTGACATATTAAAAGAACAAACCGATAATTATTATGATTTTAATAATATATCTAAAATATGCAAACAAATCAGGGAACAAATTTATATTTTTAATAATAATATTGATAAGCATTCCTCAAATGACAAAAGATATGAATGGACAAAGATTTATTCCTCATTAAATGACGTTGAGAATTTTATTGATAGCATAACTATTGAATTATTTAATAATCCTTATTTATTAATACATGGGGAAGCCGGAATAGGTAAATCTCATTTATTAGGTGATATGGTCTCGTTAAGAAGAAATGAAGGTAAATTTTCATTGTTACTATTAGGACAGCAATTTAATTCTTCTGAAAATCCAGAGATTCAAATACGAAATAATTTAGATTTGACATGTTCCTTTGAAGAATTATTAATAGCTTTATCATGTAGAGCACAAATTATGAAAAGCAGAATAATTATTTTTATTGACGCGATAAACGAAGGAAAAGGCAAAGAATTTTGGCCAAATTATCTTAATGGATTCGTTAAGAATATATCTAAATATCCTAACCTTGGTCTTGTTATTACAATTCGTTATACATATTTAGACATATTAAAAGATAATTTAGAAGCAATTGGTAATATATTATTAAAATATAATTATAAAGGTTTCTCTAATTCAGAGTATGATGCAATGAAAATGTTTTTTTCATATTATGGAATTGAACAACCGGGGAATCCGATAATGGATCCAGAGTTTAGAAATCCTTTGTTTTTAAAAATATATTGTAAAAGCTTAAAAGCAAAGGGGCTAACAAAAATACCAGATGGTTTTTTGGGTATATCCGAGTTATTATCCTACTATATAAATTCAATAAATGAATCTCTTTGCAAACCAGAACGTTTTAACTATTCTAAAAGTATAAATCTTGTTTCTCAATCAGTTAATTCAATAATAAAGTATTTGATAGAAAATAGTACAAATAAAGTTCAATTTGAAAAGGCAATAGAAATTATCGAAAAAGAAATTACTAATTTTATAACAATAAAAGGGAAATATCTTGACGAACTAATATCAGAAGGTATTTTTTCCAAGAACTTGATACGGAACAATAATAGACGTGATGAATATATTTATTTTACATATGAACGTTTCTCTGATCAATTAATATGCAAATATTTACTCAATAACTCTGACGATATAGAAAAAGATTTAACAAAAGGTGGAAATATATATAATTTCTTGAAAACTTCTGATAAATTTCGCTATATCAATCATGGTCTTATGGAAGCTTTAGCCATTCAAATTCCAGAAAGAACAAATAAAGAAATATATGAATATTTTGAATTAACCGAATTTCCATTAATAATTAATGTTTTTTTAGAAAGCCTTAAATGGAGAAAATTAGATACTGTTACTGATAAATGTATTGACTTTATCAACGCTTATGTGATAAATGATAGCGATTATTCCGATCTTCTTTTTGATGTAATTATATCAGTAACAACAATTAATAAGCATTTTTTTAATGCATATTTTCTACATAATTTTTTATCAAAGTTCTCTTTGGCTGATCGAGATTCATTTTGGGCTTATTATCTTAAATACAAGTTTTTAGACGACGATCCTGTAAAACGGCTTATAGATTGGGCAGAGAATAATGATATAAAGAATAATATTACTGATGAAGTAATTAAATTAGCTAGTATTACGCTAACGTGGTTTCTTTCATCACCTAAACGAGATCTTCGTGATTCTTCAACTAAAGCACTAATTTCTATTCTACAAAACAGAATACCTGTACTGATAGAAGTATTAAAAATATTTGAAAATGTGAATGATCCATATATTTATGAACGTCTTTTTGCGGTTGCTTATGGATGTACATTGAGGACTATTCAAACGGATTATATATGCGATTTAGCAGAATATGTATTTACAATTATTTTTGATAAAGATGATGAAGTATATCCACATATATTATTACGTGATTATGCTAGAAATATTATTGAATATGTTGCTTTTTTAAATTTTAAATTATCTTTTGATATTTCAAAGGTGCGACCGCCATATAAATCTCATTTTGTATTTAAAGAAATCACAAATGAACAAATTGATGAAAAATATAAAAGCACTAATGACGAAAGAAAACAAGGTCAAATTGATATAATTAATTCAATGGCAACAGAATTTAGCAGGGGGGCATGTGGATATGGAGATTTTGGTAGGTATATCTTTGAAAGTAAATTTTATTACTTCAATGTAAAACCAGAAATTCTAAGTAATATGGCTATAGACTTAATCTTTGAAAAATACGGTTACTCAGAAAAAAAGCATGGTAATTATGATACTTCGCTTCCTTATAATGGCAGACGATCCAAGGATACTGAAAGAATCGGAAAAAAGTATCAATGGATTGCTATGCATGAATTACTTGCCAGAGTAACTGATAACTGTAAAAAAATATCAAGATATGGATCTGATCCTGAAGAAAATATTCCATATAAAGGTCCTTGGGAACCATTTGTAAGGGATATTGATCCAACTGTTATAATAAAACAAATGGGATACATAAAACAAATCGGATCCAATAACCGTCACTGGTGGGAAAAAGAGATGAAATTCAATTTTAATTCTTCTAAAGATGAGTGGGTTTCGAATAAAAATGATCTTTCTACTGTTAAACATATTATAAAAATTAAAGACAATAGTAATCATGACTGGCTTATAATACAAGCCTACCCTGATTGGTCCGAACACAGAAAAATTGGTGAAAAGAAATACAGTAGAGAAGAAAAAGAAGTCTGGTTACATATTCGCAGTTATATTTGTAAAAAGAAAGACTCGGCAAAGATTATTAAATGGGCTAAGAAACAAAACTTTTCTGGGCGCTGGATGCCGGAAAATTCAGATAAATATGTTTTATTTTTACGGGAACATTATTGGTCACCTGCTTATAAATATTGCATGGAAGAAGATTACCAAGGTAATTTAGTTAATATTTGGGAAAAATTAATTGATAAAGAGACTAAAGAAATAATTGGTTCTGTAATAATCCCTACAGAAGAATATACTTGGGAAAAAGATGTTGATTTTTCAATAGATGAAACATTTAATCTTATAATACCATCTAAATATTTATTTGATAACTTGAAAATGAAATATAGTGATAATGAAGGAGAATATTTAGATCAAAATAATAATTTGATATGTTATAATCCGTCTGTGGAAAATAACACAAAACAATATTTATTGATTAAGAAAGAACCTTTTCAAAAATTTCTTGATGAAAATGATTTAGAAATTTTTTGGACATTTTTAGGAGAAAAACAAATCTTGGGTGGTGATCTTAGGGGGTTTCACGGAAGACTAGATTTTAACGGTGTTTATCATCTAAAAAATGATGGTACAATTATTGGTTCAATGAATACCTTCCAATTACCCAGTCAAATTTAAAGTTTGGCGATTAATCAATCAGCTTGAAGCCTGTATTCAAAGTGTTCTGGAGCAATTTGTAAAGAAGACATTAAATCATCAAAGAAATTTTTATCTGTCATTTCAAATGTATCTAATGTTGGGGATATTGCGGTGGTTATATCTGCCAAACTTTGTTTTGATTTCAGCCAATTAGCCGGATTAAAAATCTTGTCTTGTCTGGCTGACTGAGTTACGGCATTTTTTATTGCAGATGAGAGACAGCGTCCTGATATTTTTATTAACTGTTCAGTTTTGCCTTTACTTTTAGCGGCTTCCCATGTAGCCGAAGGCGTAGGCACGCGATCGGATTTTTTATTTGCTATTGCGAAAATCATTGAAACTGCATATAAATGATGAAATGGGGCATCTGATTTTCTTGCCAGAAGAGTACCATCAAAACCAAGCGGATTTTCTTCGACCCAAACTTCTCTTACAGCTTTCATCCAAAAGTTTAACGCCTGAATATCTTCCGGGTTGTAATTCTTTTTAAAGAGTATTTCAAAATATTTATCAAATATTTTTGTTTCTCCATAAGAAATATTTGGGCGTTGTGAATACCAAGCAATTAAGTATTTCCCCAAATCTGAAAGATCGATGATAAAATTCTTATTCTTCTCAGCAGGGGCTTGTTCACCACGTTTTGTAATAAAATAACCTTCAGGATAACGTTGCTCAAAAACTTTCTTAATCGTAAGTACACGTTTATCATTACTTCTTAAATCTCTTGGTTTAACTGCGCTCTGCGAATTTGTATTTATACTTATCATATCTGCCCTATCACGTTGAGGTATTTCATAAAATCTGAATAAGATAAATGAATCGTTTTGTTTTTTTACTATTTCACTACAATTCTGGATAGTATTAAGCGATTGACAACCGTTTACAACACTTAATCCATATAATTTTAGTAAAGAGCCTTCTAATACCATTTTGTTACATATTGCCGTAATGCCATTATGAAAGAAGAAAAAATCTCTATACTTATCCCCAAGAATGGTCTGTCGTATTTTTTTATTTACCGCATTACTTCTTTCAAGATATTGACGGACATTTTTCTGAAACAGCGACCCGTTTTTAATACCATCAATTTTCACTACTTCCTTTAATGGTATGGCGGCAATAATAACATTAGTTCCGGCAATTTCCATAGGCATTGATTTGCTTTCAGAAAGGTCAATCGTATAATTTATTTGAGGATTATCAGTTACAAGGGCAAATTCATATCTTCGTTCAAGTTCCTCGCAATCAACAAGAGTTATGGTAGCATCAAAATCTTCATCTTCGGACATTTGCATTAGTTTTCTTTGATATGTTTCTAAATCTATTGTAGCTGCAGCTGAAAGTCTTGCTGTAGTAATAAGCTCAAATGAAACCTTATACTCATCTTCAAAAGCTTGAGCAACTTCAGCAAGTTTACTTTGAAGTTTTCTATTAGCAATAGATTGTAGCCGTACCAAATCTTTTAATTGAACCCAAGAAGAAAAAACTTCACGAAGCGGTTCTGCATCTACAATAGCACTTGAGAGAAATTTACCTTGTAAAATATAGACAGTTTGATTTTCATGATCGACAATAATAGCGTCAATTTGTTTATCATCAGAACCATCTGTGATAGCATCTTTTGTTTGATTACGATCTTGACGTAAGATATTAAAAATATACCAAGCTATAAATTTTTGACCATCATTTGAATAATTTTGAGTATAATAGTCAGACTTGATTTCTTCTTTGATTTTTTCATAGATACCCATAAATACTTCTCCTGTTTGAAGACAATCCGTAATAACAACTAATCATTACTAAATTTCAATATATTTTCAATTGCTATATTGCCCCCTAAATTGGCAACACCTGCCTTACCTCTCCCTTCAACAATTTCCCGTTGGCGTAATAGCTCCGTTTTTCGCCATCTGCGCCCCATTGCTTAAAGAAAAAGGCCGAACTGTTGGAAACTGCCTGTTCCTCTATTTTTCATAAATTTACATAGTAATTCAATGATTGTCAATAGATAATCATCAATTTTGTGAAAATATCACAAATATTGCCCTTATATCCTTGCCAAATCCACCGATATTATGTATACTTAAAGTATAGGAGTACCCATGATTGTAGAATTCACAGTAGAAAACTACCGTTCTTTCAAAGAAAAACGTACTTTTTCCCTTATTTCGACAAAAGACAAGGAATTGTCTGAATCAAATACCTTTAAAGTCAATAAAAACCTACATCTGCTTAAATCTGCGGTCCTATATGGCGCTAACGCAAGCGGAAAGTCAAATTTCTTTGAAGCGCTTGTGTTTTTTCTTAGATTTTCAGTTCTTTCAGGACCCCATAATCAGACGGAAGATCCAATAGACACAGAACCTTTTACTTTATCCAAACAAACTGAATCTGCCCCGTCAAGTTTTGAAATTGTCTTTATTATTAAAGATGAAAGCAATGAGACAAGGTATCGCTATGGTTTTTCGGTAAATAATGAACATGTAGAAACTGAATACCTTTTTGCTATTTATAATGTTCGGGAAGTATCACTATTTTCACGCAATCTACAAGATATTAACTGTACTCCCTATTTTAAAGAAGGAACAAGAGGTAAGGCATCAGTCCGTAATAATTCCAGCTTTTTGTCAGTATGCGCTCAAAATAACGGCGAAATAGCATCTCAAATCGTTAAGTATTTTAGAAATATGTGTGTATTATTCGGAGCTTATATTTTTCCAATATTCCTCAATAAAAATAATAAAAGGTATGAAAACAAGAAAAAAATATTAGATTTTCTAAAATACGCTGATATACAAATTACCAATTTTAAAACTGAAGATGTGCCTGCTTTTAGCGGTATTAATGATCCCGATATTTTGGCATTGTATAAGAAAAAATACCCAAATGAACAAGGTCAAAAATTATTATTTGCTCATACTATATATAATAATGAAGAGCCTATAGGAGAAAAATATTTTGATGCTGATATGGAATCTGCCGGAACATTGAAACTTTTTTCATATTCCGATGCTGTTCTTGACGCATTGGATAATGGAACACCGCTTTTTATTGATGAATTTGATACCATGTTGCACCCACTCATAATTGAAGGGATTGTAAAACTATTTAACTCGCCAGTTACAAATCAAAAAAACGCCCAACTTATAATCTCTTGTCATGCGGTTAATATTATGACAAATAAACTTTTTCGCCGTGATCAAATTTGGTTTTGCGAGAAAGATCAATATGGCGCTACCGACTTGTATTCACTGGTAGAATACAAAGAACCTGTGCGGAAGGACGCTTCTTATAATAAAAATTATCTACATGGAAAATACGGCGCTATTCCGTATATTGACGAAATATTGCTGCAAGCCGGACTAAAAAAACAATGAAACAAGAAAAGCTTTTTCTAAAAAGAAAAACTCTGACCCGTCTCAAAAACAACCGCACATTACGTCGTTTTTTGATAGTTTGCGAAGGGGAAAAAACTGAACCGAATTATTTCAGGAAATTCCCGGAAAATCCGGAAGTTTATGATCGTATTGATATATATGGAACCGGTTATAATACGTTATCTTTGGTAGCTGAAGCAATTAATCTGAAACTTGAAGCCGAGAAACGAAAAGAACCATATATAGAAGTATGGTGCGTATTTGATAAAGATGATTTTTCGATTGACCTGTTTGTTCATGCGATCATATTAGCCGGAAATAATCAAATTAAATGCGCCTATTCCATAGAAGCCTTTGAAATCTGGTATATGCTTCATTTCAATTTTTATGATACGGCGTTATCTCGAAGTCAGTACAAAGAAAAACTTTCTGAATTATTAGGGAAAACATATCTAAAGAATGATGAAGGAATGTACCATTTATTACAAAAACGGACAAGTACGGCAATGCAAAATGCTCGGAGACTATTTACATTACAGGGTAATAGGTCATTTGCAGAACAGAATCCTATTACAACGGTATTTAAATTAGTGGAGCGTTTACTCCCATGAACTCCCTCGACCGATCCCTGATAGAAAAAGCCGGTTACGACAATGGCTTTGAGATAATCCAAAAAAGTGATTCTTCCGTTGTCAGTTTGTGTTCATCGCTTCATCCGGTAAAAGTAGACATAACCATTGGAAATCATGAAGGCTCTTATGACTTGCGGTTTTCCGATACTTTGAGCATTTCGGAACTGGAAAGAGGCTTAAACAATGAGCTTTTTCAAAACGGAAAAATTGAAGCTTGGAACAGGGATCTTTTGGGAGTAGTATTAAAAAGAGCCGCCGAACTTGGTATAGCGTTACCGGACGGTCCAGTGCGTCTTTATAATGAGCGGCTTGATACTTATTTGGATAAAAATCCAAACGAACGGTCAATTTTCGATGGAAACGCAAAGTCGATGTTTCAAGGTACGGAACGGGAACAGTTGGTAAAACAGCGAATTGGGCAGGATGTATTTAGAGACGCACTTTTAAAATATTGGAAAAACTGCTGTGCTATAACGAGTCTTGACATACCGGAGATGTTAAGGGCAAGCCATATCAAGCCGTGGGCGGATTGCGATAACGACTGCGACAGATTGAATGTCTATAACGGTTTCTTGTTATCGGCCAATTATGACGCCCTTTTTGATAAAGGGTTAATAACCTTTGACGATAAGGGTATCATTATATTTTCCAACAAATTGAGCAAAAGCCAAATTAATGAAATTGGGGGCGAAAGATATAAATCGCTCCATTGGATAGATGAAAGGCATCTACCATTTTTAGAATGGCATAGGAACCATGTTTTTGTAAATCCTCCCGCTCGGTAATATTTACAACAAATCCCCTCAAAATCCCCAAATTCTTACCGATAAGTAAGATTTACTTGATTTTTCGTAAAAAATACATTATTCTTACCGATAGGTAATATATGAAAATAAAAGATTCAAAGTCCTTTGGGGCGGCTGTTCGGGCGTACCGTAAACGGCAGGGAGCCACTCAGATACAGTTGGCGGCGACCGCAAACACTGGGGTGCGTTTTATCGGCGACCTTGAAAATGGCAAGCCTACGATACAGCTTAATAAAGCCTTGCGTGTTGCGGATATTCTTGGCATAAAAATAGAAGCACTCAATGTTAATGGGGATGGTAAATGAGCAGAAAGCTTAATGTGTATCTTTGCGGAGAAAAGACTGGCGTATTATACGAAGATGATTTATTGCAGCTAACGTTTCAATATGATAATAATGCCTCTCCTTTATCTGTTCGCCTGCCTGTAAGAGCGGAAAGTTATCCCCACGCCGTAACGTATCCGTTTTTTGAAAATTTAACCCCTGAAGGCGAAGCTTTTGAAATACTCACAAAAGACCATGTTGCTGGCAATAATGTTTTTTCCATTCTTAACAGGTTTGGCGGAGACTGTGCCGGAGCGGTGGTTTTTTATGAAACAACGCCCGACAATCTTGGCGAAAAAACGAGCGAAATATCTTCACGGAAAATTGCACAAATAATTGATAAATTGCCGCAGGACCCATTACTTACAAGCATCGAAAATCCGCCACGGCTTTCACTTGCCGGTGCGCAGTCAAAGTTTGCGGTATATAAATTAAACGGAAAATATTATCGTTCTAGCGATGTAAACCCTACAACACATATAATTAAAATTACTAATAAAAGATTTCCTGATTTATTGCAAAACGAACTTTTTTGCATGAAACTTGCAAAAGTTATTTTATCTAACGTTCCTGAAATAGAACTGTTGGAAGCCGAAGACCGCCCGTATCTTGAGATTACAAGATATGACAGATACATTAACAATAAAACTGTTCAGCGTATACATCAGGAAGATTTTTGTCAGGCACTTGGCATTGTTTCCGGAAAGAAATATCAGACGGGCGGCGGAGCGAAAATAAAGGACTGTTACAGGATCATTAATGAATTTTCCGAAAACCGCCTTTCTGACATTATTCGTTTTACAGAATGGAGCATTTTTAATTATTTGATTGGCAATACGGACGCCCACGCAAAAAATTTGTCTCTGCTTCATTCCGATTCAGGAATTAAACTTGCCCCGTTTTATGATTTACTGTCAACCGAGGTTTACCCTGAAAGTGTCATCGATCATGAAATGGCTATGCTTATAAACGGCAAGGGGAAATACAGTTCCCTAAGACCTAAAGATTTTATTGCGTTATTTGAAAATCTGGAACAAAACGCCACAAATATGATGAAGACCATAAAAGATAGATTTGCGGATATTGTTCCTGTGGCAGAGAAACTTCGTAAAAATATGCCCACCCCTGATATGCCGATTTATAAAAAAATAATTACGATTATCAAAAAACGCTTTTCCGTTTTAATGGCATAGAAACCATGTTTTAAGCCAGAACCGGGAATCGCCCTACAGCATTCGGCATCCATGCCTCATGCTTCCGGTCCGGGGTTCAGCCCTGGCGGTGTACCTCCTGTACACCTTACCTCCCTGCCGGTCGGCGGGCTGAACCCTTCGATTCCCGAATTTATTTTTTAGTGATAATTATTTCACTTTCTTTATAAATTCTTGAACGTGAAAAATTTTTTAGCCAGAACCGGGAATCGAACCCGGGACCTGCGCATTACGAGTGCGCCGCTCTGCCAACTGAGCCATCCTGGCAATCTTCGATATCAATTATAACAATTAATTATCAATATATTCAATAATATGCTTTTAAAACTCCAACTCAACCGCGCCCCTCGACCTTATCCGCAGTACTGTCAGCGAACCTGCGCCAAAAACCGCTTCGATGTGCGCGCGGTAAGTGTTCATTGCGTCTATGGGGAGATAAGCTTGAATGGTTCCGGCGAAACCGCCGCCGTGGACTCTGCATGCGCCGCGCAGTTTTTGCTTGCGGAAAAAATCTTTTGTCAGGGCGAGAGCAGAGGCGATGCCTTGAGCTTCGGGGCGGGTAGGGGAGTATACATTTTGTAAAAACTCCCATGAGGAATCACCCGATTCATTTACCAAGTCCAAATAGAGGTTTAACGTTCGTTGTTTTTCGGCGACTGTTGCGGTTTTTTCCATTTCCTGTAAAATCGCCGTCATTGAGTCTACTCTTTCGTTTTCATTAAAAAAATGAATGGCGCGTAAAAATGCCCTGTCTCCCAATGACTTTCGCACTTCGGCGACACTGGAAAGGATGGTTTCTTTTTCCAATTCTCTAAGTACGGACTTGCCAAAAAATGTGGCTACGGATTTCATTTCCGCCGGAATGGAAGCGTAATCGGCGGTAAGATCGGCGTGACTGCCGCCTGTGTTCACTACGCAAAGAGCGTATCCTGCGGCGGCGGGATCAAAATTTATTTGCTTTACTATTGGGCGTGAAGAATCGGCAAAATCAATCGCTACAGCGCCGCCTGTGGCACACGCCGCCTGATCCATTAATCCGCATGGTTTCCCAAAGTGGACATTTTCCGCTATTTGCCCAATTTGCGCTATTTCCAACGAGCCGAGTTTTCCCTGTCCGTAAAGAGAGTCGAAAATACGGCATATAAGAGTTTCAAGCGCCGCTGATGATGATAATCCAGAACCTATAAGCACGGTAGAGTTTGCGTTAGCTGAAAAGCCGCCGATGCTGCAACCACGCTTTGATAATTCAGCGGCTATTCCCCTGATGAGCGCTTCCGTTGTCCCTTTTTCTTCGGGTTTGGGCTGTAAATCAGGAGCACCGTTTTTATCCGTCAATTTAATTTTTACATTGGGGAAACCTGTTGAGCAGAAAAATATGGCATTGTCATCGCGTTTCTGCACAATAGCTACATTGTCCAGTTGAATGGACGCCGCTAACACTTTCCCTCTGTTATGATCTGTGTGATTGCCTGCAAGTTCCGTCCTTCCGGGTGCGCTGAAAATCCGCAAGTTTTCTTGCTCGCTACTAACCTCTGCCGTATTTTTTTTAGCTTTCGTAATTAACAATGTATAACGCTGTTTTGCGGACTCAACTTCACGCTCTCCGTAAAGTTCGTTAAAAATTTCCGCTGAGCGTTTTGAATTAATTTGTTCCAAAAGACCGGTATCAGTCATTACGCTTTTACGTCCGCTGTTTTTTTATAAATTATCAGATAATCAAAAAATGAAATTATCGAGATAACTGCAGAAATAGCAAAGGCAATAAGCGCGCAGATTTTAATATACGGCAAGATCAGATTAAATAATCCCAATCGTTCAAAACTTACGGCTAAAAACGTAATAGCCGCCGTGATGATAAAAGCGACAGTTTTTATTTTTCCGCCCATACGCGCACCCATAGCAATACCTTTTTTCGCCATCAGGTTGCGAAGGAACATAATTGCAAATTCGCGGTAAACAATCAGTAAAAATAAAAATGCCGCAAAAATACCGGCTGGAAAAATACCGTCGATTATAAAGCAAAGAAAAAAAGTGATCTGCGTAAGCGTGTCGGCGAAGGGGTCTAAAAGTTTTCCAAAGTCGCTTGTTAAGTTTAGTTTTCGGGCGACAAGTCCGTCAAAATAATCCGTTATTTCAGAAACGATAGCAATGATCCAAAGTACCGGCACTGTCCATGCTGCTCCGTTAACGAATAGTGAAGGGAAAAAGTTGGGTAAAAGATAAATGACAAAAAACACGGGGGCAAGGATAATGCGGAAAAATGACAATTTATTTGCAAGGTTCATGGTTAATATTGACTGTAAAAAGCGAATATGTCAACTGGAACCTTCAAAAACCCCGATTGGGTTTTTAAAGGTTCCTAGAAGAAAATCGCAAATTCATTGTAATACAAATAATTATTGTTTAGCGATTTTCTTCAGGGGCATGAAAACAACTAAAAACTGAAGTTTTTAGTTGTTCCTTTGAGTTTGCTTTGAGGAGCTCTTTACGTCAATCAATATGGGGATAAGGGAGAAGCCTAAATCTTTGCGTATTTTGTTCCTTAAATAAGAAATATAGGAGTCGCTTACAACTTGAATACGGGAGGCGAAAAAAATGAAGTGTACGGGGTTTACCGATTTTTGCACGGCGTACTTAATCTTAAAATAGGTTCTTGGACCTGTAGGCGGCGGATATTCTTGCAGCCACTTTTCCAACGCCTGATTAAGCTGGGACGTTCCCACTTGCAGATTGAGTTGACCGTACATTTTTATCGCCGTATTCAGCAATTTATCAACGCCCGAACCGTCTTTCGCACTTACGGGGATAACAGGAGCGTATTCCATTTGACCAAACTGAAAATGTATTTTTTCTTCAGCGTCCTTAAACGTGTTTTTTTGTTGGGGCATTGTATCCCATTTGTTAAGTGCCATAATTATGCCCCTGCCCTTGTCATGGGCGAGAGCGGCTATTTTTTTGTCTTGGTCTGAAAGCCCTTCAACTGCGTCAATCATCAGTACGACAATATCAGCGTCGCTGATTGTTTTAATCGCACGGTTTACGGAATAGTATTCGATATTTTCATTCACCTTTGCTTTGCGTCTTATGCCTGCGGTATCCATGATAATAAAATTACGTGATTTCCAACTGAAACGCCCCTCAACAGTGTCCCTTGTAGTGCCGGGAATTTCGCTTACGATAGAAGCGTTTGCTCCTGTCAGTCTGTTTGACAGCGTGGACTTGCCTGTGTTGGGTTTGCCAAGGAGAGCGATCCTGATAACTTTTTCTTCCTGCACTTCTTCCACTTTGGAAAAATCAAGACGTTTTATTATCTCCTGTTGAAGCTCTCCGATATTGTCGCCATGCTCGGCGGAAATCATTAAAACTTTTTCAAAGCCAAAGGTTAGGACATTCCATGCGTCAGCCTCGTGCCTTCCGCCTTCGGTTTTGTTTACAGTTACGATAAGTTTTTCTCGGTAAGGACGTAATGTATTGATAAGCTCTTCGTCCTCGCTTGTTATTTCGCCAGCTTCAAGAAGCAAGACAACAAGGTCGGCTTTTTTTATTGTTTCAAGAGTTCTTTCAACTACCAATTTGTCAAGCTCATCGCAATCTGTAAGTTTGAATCCGCCTGTGTCGATAAGGCGTAAAGGTTTTTCATTGATAAGGCAATCCGCTTCTACGGGGTCTCTTGTAACGCCGGGTGTAGGGTCGGTAATCGCCCTGCGTTTGTGAAGCAGTCGGTTAAAGAGCGTTGACTTTCCCACATTGGGGCGACCGGCAAGAACAACAGTAGGAAGGTTGCGGTATTTTATATTTGTCAGCATATTATTTTTTCCTAATCATTTTAAGTAAGCCCGATAGATTTTCATCTTTTACAAGGGCAAGAAGAAAAACGCCCAAAAGCATGTAAATCGTTGCGTTTAATATCAAAGGTATGCCGTAACTGATAATACGTCTATGCCCTGCAAAAATATCGCATAATACAGGGGAGAGAAAATAAATTGGAACGGCGGCGATAGCGGAAAGAATTAACATTTTTAATATGTAAAGTAAAGCCGAACCTGTTACAGCCCCCAATTTAATGTTTGGGTTTTTCCCAAGAAAAATCACGAGTAAAATTGTGTTAATCGCACTTGCAAAAGACAGGGCAAACGCTATGCCGGACCCCTTAAATGGAATGGCTAAAGTAGCGGCAAGGATAATGTTTACAACCATTGAAATAATTCCGGCGATGGTAGGAGAGACGGTATTGCTTTGAGCGTAAAAAGCCGGAGCGATAATTCTGTTAAGTGCTATAAATAAAAGTCCGGGCATGTGGAAGGTGAATGCGGAAAGAGTGAGGGCGACAGATGTTTCATCGAAACTGTGGCTTTGGAAAAGAAGACGGATTAAACCTTGCCCTTCTACAAGAGAGAACAATGTTACAGGTATCGCTATTAAAGCAATTATGTTAATAGAAGAAATCAATCGTTTATTGTAAATATCCCATTGAGAAGTTTTTGCGTACTCGGTAAGGTTCGGCAGAAGCACTGTCCCAATCGATACGGCAAACACTCCTAAAAATAATTCTTGAAGCCGCAAAGAATATTGCAGGCTCGACACGACTCCTTCCCCAGCTCTCCCTCCTAACGCTGTAGAAACTAAATCATTAATTTGATACGCAGCCATTCCAATCACTGTGGGGCTGATCAACTTCAACACTTTCCGTGTACCCGGGTTATCAATCGCTCTTTTAATTCCCGTGATAAAAAATTTATAACCTTTTTTTATAACAAACGGAAACTGAATCGCCGCCTCAAGAAATCCGCCGATGAGGATACCAACCGCCATTGCCCGGGCTGGATTTTTTGTATAGGGACTCAAAGCGTAAGTGCAAAGAATTGTAACAATGTTTAATAAAATCGGCGCAAGCCCGGACGGAGTAAAAATGTGAAGGCTGTTTAACACGCCCTGAAACAACGCCGCAAGCGAAATAAAGCCAAGAAACGGAAACATCACTCTTGTTAAAAAAACAGTCTCATCAAATTCTTCTATTCCAAAAATACGGACAAGCAAAGGAGCGGCAAGTATTCCAGCCATTACCATCAACGTTACGATAAATGTAAGAAACGTAAACACGCACGAAAAAAACTCCCGTGTTTTTTCCTTGTCGCCTTCAAGCATATATTCCTTAAATGTGGGAATAAAAGCGACAGAGATTGAACCTTCGGCGAAAAGTCGGCGGAAAAGGTTAGGCAGCAAAAACGCTACGGAAAAAGCGTCGGAAAGAGCGGTAGTGCCTAGGAACCTAGCCTTTGTCATTTCTCTAAGAAGTCCGAGGATACGTGAAATTAAAGTGAGGAGCGAAAGTGCCGACCCGTGCTTTACAAGCGAAGCTGCCGTTTGAGAGGAATGGTCAGATTGAGTTTTTTCCATAATTTTTCCCAATATAGTCTTTGGACAACAATCGCCTCTTTTTTCTTTTCCTATACTATAAATGTACCAGTTTTTACGGCTTTGTGAAACCACTGTCTTTTTGCTACCCACAAAACATTTTCTATTTACTGATTTAATTCCGTGAGCGAGTGCGTAAACCGCATTGTATCGCTAAATTGCTTGTGCAGGCAGGCGGTCTGTGTAGCGGAAAAACTCAGGAGAGCTCGCCTGCGAGACTGTGTCAAAAGTCAAAATTCCGATTTTTTACTATGATATATGGGATAGGGAAAGAGGCTTTTAGTGTTTTGGGCTATTGGATTACTATAATTCTCCATAGCATAATTCTAAAAAATCAAGCCTTATATCTTCAAAAGTGGGGATATTTATTCCCTTAATATTTTTTAACCTATTATATGTTTTTATCCCTTCTTTTGAATAAATATGATATTTAAACCAGTTTAATACATCCTCATTTGTAGGAATCTTTTCTAATTCTTTCATTGTTTTTTTCATTCCATTTTTTATTCTTTCTTTTTCGTTTATATCTAAAGTATCAGCTTTATCAAGTAATTCAAACGAAGGTTCCCAAATGTTTTTATTCAAGTATAAAATTAATGATTTAGTTTCTACAGCGTTAGGAGGGAGAGCTGGGGAAGGAGTCGT